>JBFRWQ010000193.1:0-10764 GCA_051439665.1 Microcystaceae cyanobacterium
CTAGATGCACCACTTCAGCTTCTCGCCAACGGGCTTGCAATGCGTCTAAATCCGTCTGAAAAACGTCAAAGTTAAGATGGACGTGGGTGTCTATTAGTTGCATTGTTTTGGTGAAACAGTGAGACAAGTAAGCAAAAAAAGGGAGGGGGTTACTCGAATTGACCGTTAAACGGCAGGTACGGGGTCTATTTTCTTCATTGCTTTAGCAAGACGGGCTTTTTTTCTTGCTCCATTGTTAGGATGGAGTACGCCTCGTTTGACAGCTTTGTCGATTTTACTGTAGGCTGCGGATAGGTACTTTTGGATTTCCTCTTTCTGCTCTGAGCTAGGCGCTTCCTCACAGGCTTCAACCGCTAGAAAGTACTTCTTCATCAAGGTTCTAACAGCAGATTTGTAGGACTTATTGCGGAGGCGATTGCGCTCTGAGACTTTAATTCTTTTGATTGCTGATTTAATATTTGCCACGGTAGCTTCCCGATAGGTTAATTTAATTGATTAGAACATTCAGAATTGTTATTATAGCAATATCCTGTGCGCTTAAGCAAGGAAAGAGCCAATTAAGATTTGATGGATGTGGCATTGAGTAGGAATAAAGCAGCTTGTTGGGCAATTTCTGGGGTTAATTGGATAGATGTTAGGGTAACTAGACCATCTTGCACAAAAGAGTCTCGAACTAGCGCTTTTTCTCCTTTATTAAAGCTAGTTTCATAAAAGACTTCCCGAATACCAGCAGAGATAATCAGTTTGAGACAAGAGAGACAGGGTTCAAGGGTGACATAAATAGCTGCGCCTTGGGTACTGATGCCATGTTTGGCTGCTTGAGCGATCGCATTGGCTTCTGCATGAACGGCACGGGAGGGTAAATGACTGGATTGATCACAACTGTCTAATCCAGGGTAACAAAATCCTTGGCTGGTACAATGAGTTGTCCCAGAGGGTGAACCATTGTATCCTGTGGCCAGGACTTGGCGCTCTTTAACAATGACGGCTCCGACGGGAAAGGCTAAACAGGTGGAGCGAGTCGCTGCTAATTTGGCAATCATTAGGAAATATTCATCCCAACTAGGGCGTTTTTCTGCTCTATCATTCATTATGAGTCTTGTAATCCAGTTGAACCGAATCCTCCTTCTCCTCTGATGGTTTCTGATAAGACCTCAACTTCTTTAACTTTAACTCGAATAATGGGACAGATCACCATTTGAGCAATTCTCATCCCTTGGGTAATTTTAAAGCTTTTTTGACCATGATTGATGAGGATGACCCCAATTTCCCCTCTATATCCTTCGTCAACTGTACCAGGGCTATTTAAAACCGTAATTTGATGTTTTAAGGCTAACCCACTACGGGGACGAATTTGAGCTTCTGTGTTAGGGGGTAAAGAAATGGCAATTCCTGTGGGAATTAAAGCGCTTTCTCTTGGGAAGAGTTCTTTTTCAACCACTGAAACCAAGTCTAAGCCAGAATCATTGTCATGCTCATATTTGGGTAACACCGCAGAGGGGTGTAGTTTCTTAACGTTAATTTCCATATTGTGCCGTTTTGAGCTATAGATTCTTTGTTATTTTAAAAGTTAGAAAACGATAACTTGTGAACCTAGTTTTTTCTTAATGAAACTTAGCATTTAGTTAAGTATCTTTACATTATTTTAAATTATTTATAATTTTTTTAGACTTCATTAAAGATTGGTTACATTGCTTCAACAAGATTTTTAATAATAACTTAAGAATATTAAAAACGAGTGCCAAAAGAGGGAAAATAGGTTTATCGTAGAAGCAGATAGAATTCTATGTTGGGATTTATCTATTAACTGGTTGAAATGATAAGGAGCAGACCATCGTGTCTAGTCTATTTCGCTCATTACTGTTAAGTGTTCTTCTGAGTTTTGCGACTCCCTGTTTACTGGTAATTTTGGTATTGTTTGTCTTTCTGACTTTGACCTGTGTGCCTGACATTGCTTATATTGGTCAGAGTGGCATTGAGTCTATTAAAGCCTTCTTAGTGATTTTTGGCAGTGGCTATCCCTTACAGGGGATGATGATCATTGCTATGGCCTGTAGCACTGTTGGCGGTTTATTTGATTTATATAATTTCTACATTTATCAAGGGGTGAAAGTTGAGGAAATGTGATGGAGGGGAATGAAGAATGAGGAATGAAGAATGAGGAATAAAAACCTTGACGATTTGAGCAAGGGTTTAAACTCTAAATTCTAAATTCTCTCTTTAACTAAGGATGGCTAACTCGATCAAGTTTTGTAGTTTTATGGATATAGGTAAATGTTCCACCTTGGTTTCTAGAAAAGTCTCTAATACTTTATCTAATTGACGGTAAGTTTGGTTAAAGGTCATACTATTTAATTGATATAAGGAAAGACGACGGGAAAATTCGCCTTTGTTATTAATTGAGCTTGCATATCGGCATTTTCCCTCTCCCCATTGATAATTTTTAGTTAGATGGAATAGGGTAAAGAAGACTTTAGGGTTTGGCCATTCTTGAGCAAAGATAATTTCAATACAGGGAGGGTTATCTTGTTGACAGTATGTGAGATGACGGGTATTGTATCTTTCTTGGATGGTATGATTAGCTATGATTAATTGCCTAATCTCTATTAAAGTTTGCTTTTGTTCATGGGTTGAACAAGCATCTAAGATATATTGGAATTGACTGGGTAAGTATGGTTTTTTGGACAAAATAGGATAATAATCTAAGTCAAATTTATACTTAATAGTCGGTTTCAATCCCATTGCTAGGATTCATTAATAGGAAACTTAATCAGCATATTATTATAAGTATTAATGGATTGTTTCAATCCCATTGCTAGGATTCATTAATAGGAAACACTTTTTATTTATCCCTTCTCTGCCCAGTCTCTTGTTCTGTTTCAATCCCATTGCTAGGATTCATTAATAGGAAACCCATTGGTGCTTCTCCTATAAGTTGGCCTTGTGGGTTTCAATCCCATTGCTAGGATTCATTAATAGGAAACGGCGTAGGGTCTACTATTTTAATAGTAGATCCAGACATGTTTCAATCCCATTGCTAGGATTCATTAATAGGAAACCTTCGATCCATCGCAGCCAGTCTTGACCTTGGAGCTGTTTCAATCCCATTGCTAGGATTCATTAATAGGAAACTAACGGGAAAAGTCATCTCTGCTTTCAACGAGCCTAGAGTTTCAATCCCATTGCTAGGATTCATTAATAGGAAACTAATCGAACTTTGCTGCATCGTTAACAAAGCAATTGAAGGTTTCAATCCCATTGCTAGGATTCATTAATAGGAAACTCCGTGCGCTATACCCTTTACACAGCAAGAAGTCTGAGCCAGATTCTGACGAACCTCTCAAAAATCCAGAAAAAAGTATGCTCGAAGCATTTTTAATCCAGATCGATAATTGCTGAAAGTATTGATTTGTCTAGGTTCTAGGGTTTTGACGAACCTCCCAAGGATTACGCCCCCGCTTTAGGTTCGTCAGAAACTTGTCAATATACCAATTATATATATAAGCAGCACAACCAAACATTAAGATATTGTGTTGCGCCACCAGTCAACTGACTATAGCTCTACGTCTGATCAGTATTTGACAATCAAACATAGCTGCGATTCCTTCCATAGTAGAGAAGATCATGGTTCATTCTTCATTAAACATTGCTGAGTTTAGCCATAATTGTCAAATAAATCAAAAATCGGGTCATTACTATTGCTCTATCAGGTTTCTTCGTAATTGATCCAGTGCGTAACAAGCGCTGAGATGGCGAATCATTTCACGGCCACGGCGCTCGCTAAAACGACATTCAAAGCTTACTGCTGTCTGATCGGGAAAAGCTAACCCAATATAAACCAAACCAACAGGTTTTTCGGCTGTTCCTCCACCTGGCCCAGCAATTCCTGTAATCCCAATTCCCCAATCTGTTTTCAGACGACTTTTTGTGCCTAATGCCATTTGTTCAGCAACGGTTGAACTCACTGCCCCATACTTTGCTAAATCGTCCCCATTAACCCCTAATAACTCTCTTTTAATCCGATTATCATAAGAAATAATGCCCCCTAAGAAGTATTGAGAACTGCCTGAAACGGCGGTTAACATTGCTCCTAATCCTCCTCCTGTACAAGATTCTGCCACACTAAGGGTCTGTTGATGTTGTTTAAGTAAATTGCCCACCACACTGGCTAGGGTATCCTCATCTTCTCCAAAATAGTCTAAGCCCACAATCTCTTTGATTTGCTGCACAACAGGCTCAATTAAGGCGATCGCTTCTGACTCAGACTCGGCTTTGGCAGAGACTCTCAGTTTCGCTTCACCTGCAGAAGCATAGGGAGCAACTGTCGGATTAGTTAGGTTTAATAATGGGGCTACCTTCTCCGCTAAAACTGATTCTCCAATGCCTCTAAACCGTAGCCAACGACTGTAAATGATGTTTTTGCCCCAACCTTGGCTTTTCAAGTAAGGAATAGCTGTTTCTTGCCACATTCGGCGCATTTCTGAGGGGACACCAGGGAAGGTTAAAAGGGTAAGATCTGGGTTTGGTTGCCAGATGATACCAGGGGCTGTTCCAGTCGGATTAGGTAAGCTTTGGGCTCCTTGGGGAATGAGTGCTTGTTTTCGATTACTAGGGGACATGGTACGCCCTGTTTTAGCAAATTTATCTTTAATGTCTTCTATGATTTCTGTTTTTTCGATCAGGGGTGTATTAAAGAAGGTAGCGAGCGCTTCTGTGGTTAAATCATCGGGTGTTGGTCCGAGTCCGCCTGTAAAAATCAGAATTGAGGATCTTTGAGTGGCTAATTTTACAACTTGATGGATTCTCTCAATATTATCCCCAACCGTTGTCTGATAATAGTGGGGAATGCCTAATTTAGCTAATTCTTGGGCAAGATATTGAGCGTTACCGTTAAGAATATCGCCTAATAATAGTTCAGTTCCAATACAAATAATTTCGGCTGTCATGGGGATGAAGAATAGGAAGAGTAAGTCGCTAAAATTAGCTTGACATAGTATAGTACTATGCACAAGGATAGTTAAATTTAACTGTAATTGTCATGAAACCATAACTTTAAAAAAGCAACGAAAGAATAAGGGTTTCAGCCATTCCCTAATAACGAAAAATCAATGGTTAGATCCCTACGATCAAAAGTACTGACGTTTTTTATGGTATAATCACTTCTAGTTTGGGTAACTGTGACTTTAATTAGTTCATCAAATCGCTAAAAGTCTTATGTAGTAAAGATTAACCCTAAATCATAGAGCGCTTTGTTAGGAAGTTTTGATATTTTAAAGAGCGACAGTTTTGAGCAAACATTTCTGCTACTAGAGATGAGATCAAGATTTGATAAAGTAAGGCATTATAGCCAAGAAAGAGTAGATTAGGACACTTTAACCCTTTTGATTACTGGTATTCCATACTAACCGTCCTGCAATCAATTGAAGTGGCTCATAAGTGCCGTTATCTAAAGATCACTTAAATATCAATCCCTTGGTTTATGATAGTTCAATTTATTGAACGCTACCTAGTTAGCCTTGAAATTAATTTCAAGGTGGGTGTTGTGGATAGTCTTGATAGCATTGTGCTAAAAGTTTATGTCTTTGTCCTCATCATCCCTTTCTCTGTTACATATACAAGACTTAAGGCTAAACATTGATTTTTTTGCTTAACCTACCGATAAATAATAAATTAAATTTATACTTAAACCACTTGTTGTATAAATAAAGCCAATCATTACACTTGTCTAGTTTCCCGTCTTAACCCCTTGTCATTTAACCTCAGTTTAGGTTAAGGAATTACGAGACTTGAAACTTATAGCAGAGAAAGGGTTGGTTAGGACAATTGGACTGATCCAGAAATCAGCGCTTAAGCCTGAACTACTGGGAAAAAATATTACTTGGTAGTTAGGACAATTGTGAATGCTGAAACAGCTAATCGGCAAGGGTTTTCCTCCTGTCTTCTGCCTTCAAGTTTCCCAAAGACGACGGCGAGGCTTACCATTGAGTCGTTGATGACTATCATTTAATAGGCGAGGAATATTTAATTTTTGGGGACAACGAGGTAAACAATCACCACATTCTGTGCATTTATCCCCCTTTTTACCGGTAAACCAATGACCTGCATTTTCCAACATTCGATAACGATATTGTCCATAAGACCTCATATCATAAGCTAAAGCAAGATTTCTTAATCTGAGAATTTCAGGAATATTAATCTCTTCAGGACAGGGTAAACATTGATAACATTGACGACAAAGATCGGTGTTTAAAGTATTATCTAATTTTTGCTCCAATTGATTAAAAATGCTAATTTCTTGCTCAGTTAACGGATAATCTTGATCAGCGATGGTTAAAGGATAGTCTAATTCTTGAGAATTAGCTGCACCAATACTGAGGGTAGTGATTCTGCGATCGCTTAATAAGAATCGATAGGTTAGATGCAAAGGAGAGAAGGGGGAACACAGTTTTGTGAGTTGCTCTGTGGGGGTATATAATTGTCCTCCTTTATCAGCAGGGGAAATAATAAAAATTCCCATCTTCTTTTGAAAGGCTAACTCTATAGCAGGTTCATTCCGTTGAAAAAAATAGTAGTAATGAAGGTTGATAAACTCAAATAAATCTGTGTTAATTGCCTTTAAAATTAAGTCTAAGCTGCCATGAGTAGAAAACCCTAAATGATGTATTTTGCCTGTTTTTAAAGCCTTTTGCAGTACCGTCAGACAGTCTGAATTAGTTATCCATTGTAACTGTTCTTCTGTATTAATCCCATGAATAGCAAGACAATCAAGATAAGAGGTTTGTAAACGAGTTAAAGAGTCATCGATTGATTGTTCTAGTAAACTAGGATCAGAGGTGGGTGTAATTTTTGATGTGAGATACAATTTTTCTCTTTCTAGGGTAGATAAAACCTGTCCCAAATAAACTTCACTTTTGCCATATCCCTTAGCCGTTTCAAAATGATTAATTCCTAAATCAAGCGCTTTGTGTACCGTTTTTTCTAAGGTTGATGCAGAAGACAGACAGCGCATCAATCCCAAAGAAAACACCGATAAGGGTAACTGAGTTTTACCAAAAATACGATATTTCATAATTTGATATTGTTTTTATGTTAAAGCTACCGACTTTCAGGTGGTAGTCACTGGTTACTGATTACTGGTTACTGATCACTGAACATAACCTTACCTAAAATATATTTCTCAAACAAAGGCTGATTAGAAGAAGCAGAGCGCTTTACAACCCAACTTTGCTCAATATCAGCTTTATATCTAATGCTATTAGCTTCAGGAGGAGTCCATCTTGAGGATTGCCAAGCAATAATTACATCAAGCTTGACTTTCCCATCACCCACTTCTTCAAAATTAACAATTTCTTTGAGCTTATGAGACTCATCAAAAGAGGTTCTAATAGTCTTATTATACCATTCAATAAACTCATCTTTACTCTGAATTCTATCTTTGAGAAAAAGCATATCAAAGTCTTTGCTATTAAAAGCCAGATATTGCAAACATTCTTCAGGGTCTGCATGAGTATCTAAGGCATGATAAAAATTAGAGGCTAAAAGCTCTACTTCTGTTTTTGAAATGACAGTCATATTTTCAAAATTCCCAATCAGATAGGACAGCTAAATTTAACATGAATTAGTTGACGCTCCCCGCTAAACAAGAGATGGGGATTCTTCATTCATAGACTCGCCGTAATTTAGCAGGATTTCTCCAACTAAACTAGAGGGCAAATCTCCTGAAGCTTGAGATTTGGTGCGCCCCACCATACTTAATCCTTTTTGCAAGATGTTTAAAGCTGCATTTCTATCACGACAATCTGTATATCCACAATGGGGACAAACATGAGTTCGAGTTGATCGAGATTTTTGTACTTTTTGACCACAATTAGCACAATTTTGAGAAGTATTATGAGGTGGAATAGCAACCACTAACTTACCGTACTTATCCCCAAAATACTCTAACCATCGTCTAAAAGTAGCCCAACCTGCATCAGTTATCGACTTGGCTAACCGACGATTTTTAACCATACCTCGAACATTTAAGTCTTCACAAACTACCAAATCGTTAAATTGGATTAAACGGAGTGCCACTCTCTTGACAAACTCTTCTCGCTGTCTGCTTACTTTTAAATGTTTTTTGGCAGATCGCTGCCTAGCTTTGTGATAATTACGGGATTGCTGTTTACCTTTACGATATTTCTTGGACTTTCTTCTGTTGAATCGATTCAATCTTTTCTCGGATTTACGATAATATTTAGGACAATCAACTTGATTACCTTGTGCATCCACCAAGAAGAATTTCAAACCAACATCAATACCAGTTGCTTGCTTAGATGGCGTTAAAGGCTTGACGGTATCTCTTGGGTCTAATTTAATGCAGAATTGAACATAAAATCCATCTGCACGTTTGAGAATTCTCACTCGTTTAATTTGTTCAGGTTGGTAATAATTAATGTCTCTAGATCCTATCAGTTTAAGTTTGCCAATCCCTTTCTTGTCTGTAAAAGTTAGATAGCATTTATCTTCTGACAGTTTCCATCCGGAGACTTTATACTCCACTGAACGAGAGTGTTTTTTGAATTTGGGATACCCCTTTTTACCTTTAACTTTATTACGGCAATTATCATAAAACCGAGTAATTGCTCTCAATGTTCGTTCTACTGCCGTTTGACAAGCATGAGAGTTTAAATCATTAACAAACTTAAACTCTTTTCGCAGTGCCGTATTGTACCGAAATAATTCAACCTGACCCACTCCTCTATTATCCATCCAATAACGAAGCACCTTATTACGAACAAATTGAGTTGTCCGTATAGCTTCGTGGATGGCTTCGATTTGATTAGGTTTTGGTCTTACTTTATATTCGAGTACAAACATTTTGATACTACTAACACTGGTATCAAAAGACAGTATAACATCAAAATAAACGCTGGTTAAAACCAGCGAGTTGCCCTAACCCTCGCTTAAAAGACGAGGGCTTGCGGGCTTCCCGTGTTATCGACGGTCAATTAGGTAAATTCGGATCATTGATCACTGTTCCTTCAGGAATATCCAACTCAATGCGATCGCCTCGATCTAACACCTCAATATCCCATTGACCTCGGCGGGCTGTTTCAAAGACAATATAACGACCATCGGGACTAATTTGGGGGTTTCTCACCCAATTACGATAATTTGGTAGTAGGATGTCCCCTCGCTTGGTCACCCGATCATAAAGTACTATCTGAGGTCGTCCCTGAAGACTGGCAATATAAACTAAATATCGTCCCGTTTGGCTTAAACTAGGACTTTCCACCACTGCATCGCTGCGGTTTACCCCTGATAAGGCTTCAAACTTTTCAAACCGCAAATCATACAAGAAAATCTCACTACTCCCATTCCGATTAGAAACCATAGCCAGCCATCGGCCATTACCACTTAACGTTGGTTGTTCGTCATGATAACGACTGTTCAGGGTCGTAGGCGCTTGGGGGCGCTCAACCCAGTTACAGCTAGATAGCAGACACAGTAAACCCAGTCCTAATCCTCGAACAAGGCCGTCCATAATTAATAATCAAAGCGATTGGGATTATCCTGAACACGTTCCTCTCGTTCCTCAGAAAAATCCTCTCTCGTGGGACGTTCAGAACGAGGACGACGGGGGGTGTCGTCTGGTGGTGCTTGCTCCCAATCATCTTGAGGTGAAACAGCATCTGATTCATCTACTGGCTGATAGTCAACGTAATCAGTCGGATTTGGCTCACTATCAGGGTAATAATTTTCGTAACTCGATGGTGCAGGACGAGGACGACGTTTTCGAGAGGGAGAAGAGCGCCTTGGGTCATCTGAATAGTCATCTTTGCTGCGAGAACGAGAACGACGGGAAGCAGAGGGCGCTTCATCCCACATATCAGAAGGACTTTCCCAACTATCGTAATCAGAAGATGCAGGCCGACGACGAGAACGACGGGAACGGGGCGCTTCGGCCTCACTGTAGTCATCTGTTGGTGTTGTGCGACGATTGCGAGATGAGCGTCGGGGTTCTTCACTTTCGTAACGGGAACGGCGACTACTACGGGGATCATCGTACCCTTTTAAGCGAGGATTATCGTAACGAGGTTCTTCGTCGTAGGGTTCAATTTCATCTAGTTCCGCTTCGGTATAAACCCTTGTGCGACTGACAGAGCGCTCTCGATCAACCACTGGACCACTGCGCTTGGCCTGTTCAACCGTTGCTCCTCGCATCCGAATCGTTTCCACCGCAAAAAAGATGGCTGATCCAGTCAGTAAAAATTGACCAAATTGCAAAATGGGGTCGAGTCGCCATCCTTGAAATAGTAAGATCAAGCCACATAACAGGCCGACGGCGGCAAAGAAAATGTCATGATCTCTTGATAATTCTGGTCGAACTGTGCGTAAAAAGTACAGCCCTGCTCCAGCGACGGCTAAAAAGATTCCTAAAATACTGGCCGAGTTTAACCCAAAGTTAACCATTATGCCTCGTGCTTCTCATCTTCTACTATCTTAGACGAGTTTTGATTTTAGCAACATTTGTGGAAGCAAGGAACTCAGAACTGACATTACCCACTTCCAATAGTCTTACTAAGGGAATTCACCGAGCATAGAATAATACCAAATACTGTTTATATACCCCAGTTATCAGTGATCAGGTTTGCAAATAGTGAAATACTAATTGATCTCTCTGTTTTGACAGGAGACAGTGTCAGTAATCTCACAACCAACGACACTTTTGCCAATTCCATTGCCTTAGAGGGAGAGTCGGTTAGTACCATAGGAAGCAAT
>JBFRWQ010000194.1:0-14356 GCA_051439665.1 Microcystaceae cyanobacterium
CCGCTACAGTGTCGTTATTCGTGGCTTGTTGTTCATTGTTATTGGTTGCTGCATTAGTGATTTTAGGTCCGATCTTCATTCTTTGAATGAGACCAGATACTAGAGGGGATGCGGACACTCTCTGTGTTACAATCTGAGTTGGCTGAGGTGAGCGCTTCGCCATCGCTTCGTTCTGATGCAACATATCGGTTGATTCATGGTGTCTCAACTCATTTTCTCTACAACATTCAGCCTTTTTCCCCATCATATCAGCTTCTTTCTCTAAACTATAATCATCATTTACATTTACACTACTTTCCATCTGCACTGTCGGTTTCACTCTTCCCTGCATCTGCTGAACCACGTGCCATGCTTCATGGGGTAAATGTTCCTCTTGTCCCGATGCTACATGAATCTCTGTCCCTTTCGTATAAGCTTTCGCCTGTAATTGGGCTGGTTTGGGCGAATTATAATGAACCCTGACATCATCTAAGGAATATCCTGATAAATTCTCTACCCCTGCCTTAAGGTCATCTGGTAATCCCGTTAAATTGGGCGTATCTTCGCTTTTCTCTTGAATCACTTCCTCATTTTCCGTCCCCATTGCTTCTGCTTCAGAAGAAACCGTCTCAGTTACCGACTCATCTGCTTTCTCTTGAACTGGCTTTTGATAAGGCTCAGTGGGGAAGTTAGCAGCCACATTAAACATGGTTGGGTTATGAGGACGATTGATCAAAGCTTTCTGTTGAAAGGCATGGCTTAATTTGGGCTTTTCCTCACTTTTTTCTTGAATTACCGCCTCATTTTCTATTCCCATTGTCTCTACTTCTGGGGAAACCGTCTCAGTTTCCGAATCATCTTCTTGCTTCTGCACGGGTTCGCTAGAAAGTACATCGGGAAAAATTGACGAAAAAGACAAAGTTTTGCCTAGCAAGGGACGATTTCTAAAGGCTTTTTCCTCTTCATCGCTGAGATATTTCCTTTGAAAGGCATTACTGAATGACGATGCTTGTGATGGTTGGGATGATCGTTTCTGGGAGCGCTCAAAGACCATAACCTTTGTTTCCTCTCTTTTCAGGTAAATTTGACCAAGCTTGCGATTTCAATGGTTTATTAATATAGTGCTACGCACAAGGCAGAGGGCAGGAGGCAGGAGGCAGGAGTAGGCTGTAACTGGTTTTCAAGGATCTTTAATGTCCTAACCTTATTTTGTACTGCTATAGCTTGTGTTGAGCAAAAATACTAATCTAACTATTATATCCTATTATATCCTTTTTTGTGCTTTGTACCTGAATTCAACCGATAAGCGATCGCACTCCTTTGGCTACTCATCTTAATCTATAATTCCATAAACCAGACCAAAATCAACGTAGGTTGGGTTGACGTAAGGAAACCCAACACAAACCATCCAATAACCAAGCCCAACAATCCATTGTTTGCCAATCAGAAATAATTTGTTGGGTTTCTTGCCTCAACCCAACCTACCCATTCTACCGACCTATTTATATAATTCAACTTTTATGAAATTCTGAGAACATCGTAACTCTAAAGAAAATGTAACAATCAATAATTTTTGTCCTCTTCTGATATACACTGGGCAAAGAAGGTAAATTTAAACGTGAGTAGTGTTCCTTAGATTGAGATAAATCTTATCTTTTTTTCATTAAACAGCAGAAATCCACATCATACTGTTACTGTTGAGCAGTTTTCTTTAGCTCTATTCATTACTAATTAGGAGAAACAGGAATGGCGTTAGACTATTTTGCTCCTGGGGTCTATATTGAAGAGGTAGATCGAGGGAGTCGTCCCATTGAGGGGGTTAGCTTAAGCGTAGCTGGCTTCATTGGCTTTACCGAAGATGTTCGCGGCGATGCTGAATTATTTAAACCAATTATGATTACTAATTGGAGTCAGTATCTCGAATACTTTGCCAAAGAAGGATCGGACGGTTTTACAGATTTTAACGCTTATTTACCCTTTACCGTACAAGGATGGTTTCTCAATGGAGGGGGGCGCTGTTGGGTAACCAGTATTGGGACACAACTGCCTGGGACTCCTGCTCCTTCAGACGAAGAAACCGCGACTAAACTTCTTTCTTCGGGCGGAAAACCCTCATTAAGTTTTAATCTTCAACTCCCTGAAGCAGACGACGACACCCCAGCTTTACCTGCTGCTACGGGTAGAATAACTGTAGTGATTGAAGATTCTACACCAAAACCCCCAGAAGCAGATGCCGATGATGATGAAGAACCCCCTTTAAATACTGGAGAATACTTTAAAGTAACGGTGGCTCAAGGCGGTACGGTCTTAGAAGAATATGATAATCTGACCATGAACCCAGAAGCCGAAACTGAGGTGGCTGACTATGTGGTTACGGCTTTAGAAGAGTCTGAATTTCTCACCATTGCTGATATTTCCCAAAGTGGACAAGCTTTATCTCGTCGTCCCTCTAATGGGGTGTATGAAGTCGCTCCACCACCTTATATTGCCCCTCCTGAGCGCTTAAACCGTGACATCACAGGAAATCGGGATGAACGCCAAGGGATGCAGGGGTTATTGGAAATTGACGAAGTGTCCATGTTTGCCTTCCCCGATCTGATGAAAGCCTATGAAACGGGGTTAATTAATCTCGAACAGGTACATGGGGTTATGGAAATGATGGTTAGTCTCTGCGAAAATTCATTTCCAGGACCAGCCTATCGCATGGCAGTATTAGATGCGCCACCTGTCAAACCCAGTAAAAGCTCTGATCCGGTTTTACCCACTCAACAAAAACCCCAAGATGTTGCTCAGTGGTTAACTGAGTTTAACCGTCGTTCCATGTTTGGCGCATTATATTATCCTTGGATTAAAGTTGCCAATCCTCGCAACAATGGTTTACCGATTTATGTGCCTCCCTGCGGTCACATGATGGGTATATGGTGCAGAACTGACCAAAATCGTGGTGTTTTTAAAGCCCCTGCTAATGATACTCCCCGTGGTGTCTTAGGACTGGCTTATGAAACCAATATGCGGGAACAGGAATTACTTAATCCCTTGGGCATTAACTGTATTCGTAACTTTGCCAACTATAACCGAGGTTATTTAGTTTGGGGGGCACGAACCCTAGTTGATCCCACCAATATTCAATGGCGTTACATCAGTGTGCGTCGTTTGATGAGTTATATCGAAAAATCCATTGAAATCGGGACACAGTGGGTGGTATTTGAACCCAACGATTCGGATTTATGGGGACGAGTCACCCGTGTTGTCAGTAACTTTTTGGAACGATTATGGCGAGAAGGCGCTTTATTTGGTGCTTCTCCTGCTGAAGCCTTTTTCGTTAAATGCGATGCTTCGATTAACACCCATGAAACCATGATGATGGGTCGTTTATACATTGAAATCGGCGTTTCTCCCGTTCGTCCGGCAGAATTCGTCATTTTCCGCATTAGTCAATGGGCACCCAATCAGTAACAATCTTTTCCCAGTTCCCCTTACCTAAATAGTAGGGGGATCACAACAGCAATTTATTGAGGATGATTAAATATTATGGCAGAACTTGGCAAACCGATCGCCCCTAGTAGTTTTTACTTAGAAATTGCCGGTGTGGTTGATGGCGAACAATCCATTTTCAAAAGTGTTACCATTCCCCAATATCAACCAAAGGTA
This sequence comes from Microcystaceae cyanobacterium, assembly GCA_051439665.1. Classification (GTDB taxonomy): domain Bacteria; phylum Cyanobacteriota; class Cyanobacteriia; order Cyanobacteriales; family Microcystaceae; genus JBGTGT01. Next base: position 3,631 of record JBFRWQ010000194.1, read on the forward strand.
CAAGGTGGGACGCAGATAATCGGATCAACCAAAGGTGGAAAATCGATCCGACAAGTCAATACTGGAGGATTTGAAGGCTTATTTACCTTTGACTGTATCTGTATCGCAAGTGGAGATGATAGCAGTACCAGTAAAGCCATGTACGACTGGTTTAAAGCTTGTCTTCCCTCATCTGACGGTGGAGATGCGAAATGGGGAGATAATCGCAAAAGTGGAGCAATCACCGCCTACGATACAGATGGTAACGAGATCGCTAAATGGGAATTTGCTGAAGCCTTTCCGTCTAAATATAAGTGTGCGGATCTTGATGTCACATCAGATGCTTATTTAGAGGAAACCTACACTATTACTTGTGAAAAATTTAACCGAACTCAATAGATCAAAAGGAGAATTTTATGCCAGACGTTCAGTATTTAACTAACTCTAAGTTCTATTTTGAAATCGATGGAATTACTAGCTTGGTAATAAAAACCGTAAGCGGTCCAGAAATAGAAATGGAGATCGTGGGTGGAGATACGGCCATTGGTGTCACCAAGGACGCTAAAACTCAAACCCAAGCCACCATAGGGGGTGTCAAATATAATTCCACTATTACCTTAACTTATGTGGCAGGTAATGAGGCGGATCAAAAGAAACTCGCTGATTGGTATAATGATTGCCATCCTGATACTTATTCAGGGGGAGCTTCTAAGGCAATGGATAGCCGCAAAACGGGTAAACTGTCCATCTATGATCCCAATGGAGAAGAGGCCATGCGCTTTGATTTTACCGATCTTTTTCCAGGTAATAAACAACAGCTTTCTAGCCTATCGGTTGATGACGCAGGAAAATTAGGCGAGGATACCCTTGAACTTTATTTTACCAAAGTGATTCGGGCAGTTTAATGGTAACCAAAGACGGGCAATTTCCTGAACTTTTAGCTGTTTCTCGGTTTTACATTGAACTCAAATTAGATGGGATTGATGACCGAGTTGATGCAGTTTTTATGGAATGTAATGGCTTAGAAGCTTCTACTGAGATCATTTCTCTGACGGAAGTTTCACCGCAGAAATGGGGTAAAAATGCCAAGAACAGGGGACGATTAGTTACAACTAAAATACCCAGTCACTCAGGTTATGTCAATCTAGTTTTGAAGCGGGGGTTAACAGTTTCTATGGTTATGTGGGATTGGTTAACCTCCATTCAAAATGGTCATTGGGGAGAACAAAGGCGAGATGGATCTTTAACCATCTATAATCAGGCGGGTCAGGATCAATTTCGTTTTGATTTCTTTCGGGCTTGGCCGCTTCGCTATCATATTAGCGATCTGAATGTTCAAGGGACAGCTTATGAAGTTGAAACGGTAGAACTAGCTGTAGAAGAATTGAAAAGAATTAAAATCAATTAACATAGACTCTGTAGTTCACTAAGACACTTTGATCAAGTTTGATCGAGTGTCTTATTATTTAGGGTTTAGTGAATATTTAAGATACATTACCCACCAACTTATCCCTAAGATATTTAATCCTATCCCGATATCGAGCGGCTTCTTCAAACTCCAAATTTTTAGCAGCTTCCTTCATTTGCGCCTCTAACTTCTCAATTAATTCAGGAACTTGATCTAAAGATATATCATCAGATTGCTCGACAATTTCCTCTAATTGCTGTGCATTTAAACGGCGAGAAATATCCAAAAATGCTAAGATTGAATTCTCTTGTTTTTTAACAATTGGTTTAGGGGTAATACCATGTTTATTATTATGCTCTTGTTGAATATTACGCCTTCTTTCCGTTTCTTCAATCGCTTTAGCCATACTATCTGTTAAATTATCACCATACAAAATCGCTTGTCCCCTCACATGACGGGCTGCTCGGCCAATGGTTTGAATCAGGGATCTTTCTGCTCGCAAAAACCCTTCCTTATCTGCATCTAAAATAGCGACTAAGGAGACTTCAGGTAAATCTAATCCTTCTCTTAATAAATTAACCCCAATCAAGACATCAAACTCTCCTTTTCGTAGCGCTTGTAAAATTTCAATACGCTGAATAGACTGAATTTCTGAGTGGAGATATTGCACTTTAATGTCTCTTTCTTGGAAATAATCAGTTAAATCTTCCGCCATTCTTTTTGTTAAAGTTGTAATGAGAACCCGTTCTTTTTTATTTACTCTGTCTTTAATTTCTCCTAATAAATCATCCACCTGTCCCTCCGTAGGACGAACAAAAATTTCAGGATCTAATACGCCTGTTGGTCGAATAATTTGTTCAATAATTCTCTTGTCTGATTGTTCAATTTCCCAATTACCTGGTGTTGCTGAAACAAAGATACATTGATTCACTTTTTTCCAGAATTCTTCTGCTTGTAAAGGACGATTATCGGCTGCACTGGGAAGACGAAAGCCATGATCAATTAAGACTTTTTTGCGTGCTTGATCGCCGTTATACATTCCTCGTAATTGGGGAACGGTAACGTGGGATTCATCAATCACTAATAGCCAATCTGAGGGGAAATAATCGACTAAACATTCAGGGGGATCTCCTGCATTTCTACCTGCTAAATGACGGGAATAATTTTCCACTCCGTTACAATATCCCACGTCTTGCAACATTTCTAAGTCATAGCGAGTTCTTTGATTCAGCCGTTGAGCTTCTAATAGTTTTCCACCCTTTTCTAAAGCAGTCACTTGCATTTCTAATTCTTCTCGTATATCTTGACAAGCTGTGTCTAATTTTTCTTCTGGGGTAACAAAGTGACGAGCAGGATAAATATTAATCATTTCTAAACTCTTTAAAATTTCCCCAGTCACGGGATCTAATAAGCGAATTGCATCAATTTCATCGCCAAAGAATTCGACTCGAATCACTCTATCTTCATAAGCGGGAACAATTTCTAAAACATCCCCTTTCACTCGAAAATGTCCTCTACTTAATTCTAGATCATTACGGGAATATTGAATATTAACTAAAGACCTTAATAATTTCCGTTGATCAACTTCAGTACCTACCGTTAACTTAACTGATGCTTTGAGATACTCTGAGGGAATTCCTAAGCCATAAATACAACTAATAGAAGCCACAACAATCACATCTTTACGCTCAAATAAGGAACGGGTGGCTGAGTGACGCAACATATCAATTTCTTCGTTAATAGAAGCGGTTTTTTCGATATAAGTATCGGTCACAGGGATATAAGCTTCAGGTTGATAATAGTCATAATAACTAATAAAATATTCCACCGCATTATTTGGGAAAAATTGCCTTAGTTCGTTACAGAGTTGGGCTGCTAATGTTTTATTATGTGCTAATACTAGGGTTGGCTTGCCAATTTTCTCAATCACTGAAGCCACGGTAAAAGTTTTACCCGTTCCTGTTGCGCCTAAGAGGGTTTGATAACGATGGTTTTCTTGTAAAGAATTGGTCAATTGTGCGATTGCTTTGGGTTGATCACCTGTTGGTTGAAAAGGGGGATTTAAGAGAAAAGGGTTCATCGTAATAAATTATGAATTATATAGATTTTCTCAAACTTATGAGGTATCCCTCAATATCTTATACCAAATCCGAGGTTAGTACCCCCTTTATACGCCATTCCCTAAATATCGTCAAAAGAGGTTTTTATGAGCGGACTTGGTATTAACATCGGTTCTTCAGGACAAACTATGCTAAACTATTAATTATATGACTTATTAATTTACCATGAAACGAAAACTCACTAAAATCCTTGGACTAAAATAAATCAGAGTAAAGTCGGAAAAACTGATTGAGCAAAGTCTAATTTTATAAGTAGAACAAGAGACCTGACTTTTCACGGCATTTTTTTAAGTTAGAGTGGTTAGCGAGCGACAACTGGGTTTTGTTAGCCGGATTTGGTATAAGCTGTGTGATACTTGTTTCAAGCTTTGCCAATGTCAAACACCTTATTTTGTGATGCTATAATATTTCATTGTACACGACACCTAACACCTAACACCTAACAGCCGAAACCTGATACAATGAAAAGTTGGACATTCAGCAAACGATATTAAGACCTTGGTGGCGCATTAGGTTAAAATTCTGTGAACTTAAGCAAACTTTTTAACACCTCTAACCCAATTATTGGCGTTGTTCACCTGTTACCTTTACCCACATCTGCCCGTTGGGGAGGGGATCTAACCGCCGTAATTGAACGGGCTGAACAAGAAGCCACCGCCCTCGCTGCGGGTGGTGTGGATGGGCTGATCATTGAAAACTTCTTTGATGCTCCTTTTGCCAAAGATCAGGTGGATCCGGCAATTATCAGCGCTATGACTCTCATTGTCGATCGCATTCAAAATTTAGTCGTGATTCCTGTCGGGATTAATTTACTCCGTAATGATGCTATAAGTAGCATGGCGATCGCTACCTGTGTCCAAGCTCAATTTATTCGGGTCAATGTTCTGACAGGAATTATGGCAACGGATCAAGGGTTAATTGAAGGCAAAGCCCACGAACTGCTCACTTATCGCCGTAATTTAGGGGCAGATGTTGCTATTCTCGCAGATGTTTTAGTTAAACACGCTAGTGCCTTGGGAACGCCCAATTTAAGCGCTACTGTCCAAGATACGATTGAACGAGGATTAGCAGATGCGGTCATTTTATCAGGGGGGGTAACAGGAAGTCCCCCTAGCTTAGAAGACTTAAAACTAGCTTCTACTGCGGCTAATGGAACACCTGTTTTAATTGGCAGTGGAGCAAGTTGGGATAATATAGGTCAACTGATGCAGGCCGCTGATGGGGTAATTGTGGCTAGTTCTCTTAAACGGTACGGCAGAATTACCGAAGCCGTTGACCCCATTCGAGTGGCACAGTTTGTAGAGGCCATGAAAACAGTGACTTAGCGCCGATAGGCTAACCAAAAGACAAAGATAGGAAGCGCTACTAATAACACCGCTAAGATCGTCCAGAGGACTAAACCAATCTGCGATCGCCACGCCAACATTAATCCGACCATCACCACCATCGTCAAGATGCCCACCATGAGGGGAAAAGAGCCGTAGCTGAGATGGTGACGGAGGGGCAGCCAACGGTAGCCCGTCCAACGCCAAGCCCTTTTATAGGGATAACTAGAGGATAGCTGTTCGATCACCATACCATTTTCATCAAGGACAAAAATTTGTTGACAGCGATCGCAACCAAAGGCTTCGGTTAAGGTAATAGGAAGTAATCTGCCCTTACGCCGACAAGGACAGGGATAGTCGTTGCTTAAATCAACTTTGATCGTTTTTTTAGAATTTGGCACGAGGGTTTATCGGAATAATTGAAAATTACACTACTATAATATTGGCAGTTTTTAAAAGACTCCCTAGATTCCTAAATCTAAAATTAATAAATCAAAGATCTCAACAAAAGTAAGATGGGAACGTCCGTGATCCCTCAACGTCCTATGATTCTTGACTATAATAGGGAACAACTCCTCCGCCTGTCCCATTCAAAACGAAGAAAAAACAAAATTTCTCCCTTCTTTTAAGGTTAAAATTACCTAAATCCTACTAAATTGTGATGTTTTATCGAAAAAAAACTCAAAATCGATTAATTAGTACAGCTATTACCCTTTCTCTCCTCACCGTCGGATGTGGGGGAAACCAAGCCGAAGCGCCCCAACGTCAGGCAGTTCCCGTTAAGTTACAAGAACTGAAAACCGCTACCCTAATTGATAGTAGTCAGTATGTGGGTAATTTAGTCTCTAAAAGTCGGGTTAATGTTGCCTCCAAAATTAGGGGACGAATTTTAGAAATTAGGGTCCAACCAGGGGAACAGGTATCAAGAGGGCAAACCTTAATCGTCCTTGAGCCAGAACAACAGCAAGAAGACGTTAACGCAGCAACTGGGTCATTAAACCAGCAAAAAGCGCTACTCAATCAAACAGAAGCTAATTTAAGAACCTTACAGGCGCAAAGGGATGCAGCAGCCTCGGAAGTCTCTAACCAACAGGCACAAATTGCTAATAGTCAAGCCAATGCAGCCAACGCAGTGGAGAACTTAAAGCGAAGTGAAGCAGAATTAACACAGGCTAAAGCCAACTTTAACTTAGCAGGGATTAACTTAAAGCGCTCTAAAGTCCTGGTTGAAGGAGGTGCAGTTGCCCAACAAGACTTAGACGATAAACAAACCGCCTTTGATGACGAACAAGCTAATGTACAGGCTTTAACCAATAATGTAGAAGCTTCCAAAGCCAGTGTACAAGCCAGTGAAGCCAGTGTGAAATCTGCCTTTGCTGCCCTTGAACAAGCACAGAAAAACCTAGTAGCCGCCGACCAACGGGTGGAGGGAGCATTAGCTGAAATAGATGCCCAAAAAGCAGCCATAGACACCGCTAGAGGTAATTTAGGCTCAATTCAAGAAAATTTCAGATTTAACTTTGTTCCTGCCCCTATTAATGGTACTGTGGGCAACTTTGACCAGTATAAAGTTGGGGATGTGGTAGAGGTAGGTCAAGTAATTACCACCCTCACCGATAATCAATTATTCGACCTTAATGTTGATATTCCTGTTGAAAATGAAAGCCGTTTGCGGATGGGCTTACCCGTAGAAATTATTAAATCCGATGGCACAATTGGAGTCAGGGGACAAGTCACCTATATTGCGCCCTTAACCACCCAAAATACCCAGTCTATCTTAACAAAAGTGACCTTTGAAAATGACGGTAGCTTACGGGATGAACAGTTTGTACGAGTGCGGATGATTTGGAATACTCAGCCTGGTGTTTTAGTGCCAACCACGGCCGTTACCAGCTTAGGTAGCCAAAAATTCGTCTTTGTGGCTAAAGAAGGCGAAAAAGACAGTCAGGGTAAACTGGTAGCCACCCAAGTTCCTGTTACAGTAGGGGCAATACAAGGACAAGCCTATCAAGTCGTTGGTGGGGTTAAAGCAGGGGACAGAATTGCCGTCAGTCGTATTTTAGACTTACGAGATCAAACCCCCATTACTGATGAATCAACTGTACAAAGCAAGGCACAGTAAGGCTGTAGGGGCAGGTAAGCGCTAATCACTGTTCGGACTTGGGGAAACTGATGTACAAAACCTGTCCACCCAAACATGATAAGTTAACCCATAACTATCCAACCGAATCCCGAAACCTTGAATTCATAATTCATAATTCATAATTCATAATTCCCAATGATTCTCTCTCTTTCAAACGCCTTTATTAAGCGTCCCGTTTTAACCACTGTGTGTACCATTGTCATTATCCTAATTGGGGTGATTTCAATGGCCGCCCTACCTTTGGATAAACTGCCAGAAATTGCCCCTAAACAGGTAAGGGTAACAGCCAACTATATTGGTGCGGATGCCAAAACTACTCAAGATAACGTTACCACCGTCTTAGAGCGTAAAATCAACGGGACAGAACAAGTTAAATGGATTACGGGCAACACAGATAACACGGGACAGTCTCAGATTTATATTTCCTTTCCCACGGAAATGGATCGAAATATTGCCCAAGTTCTAGTCCAAAACCAAGTCTCACAAGCACAGTCTGACTTACCCTCTGTCGTTAACCAAGCAGGGGTTACAACCGTTAAACAATCCCCGACCATCACCTTACTTTATGCCTTTTATTCGGATAAAAGAGAAGATGGTAGTTATTACTACGATCCGACTTTTCTTTATAATTATGTTGATCGCTATATCTTCAATGAAATTAAAGCCTTACCGGGGGTGGGTGATGTCACCGTGTTTGGGGCTGCTAATTATGCCATGCGAATTTGGCTTGAACCCGATCAATTAGCAGCTAGAGGATTGACTGCTATTGATGTGGTTAATACTTTACAAGAACAAAACTTTGATGTCGGTGCAGGGCGAATTGGACAAAAACCCAACCCTGATGACCAACAATTTGAAATTCCCCTACGGGTTAAAGGTCGTTTTGTCACCCCAGAAGAAGCAGAAGATTTAGTAGTAAAAGTGGGAGACGATGGCACACTAATACGCATCAGAGATGTGGGACGGGCTGAATTAGGGATTGAAAACTATAATACCCTGATTGATGTTAATAACAATCCGGGGGCAGGTTTCTTACTCTATCAGTTACCAGGGACAAATGCCCTAGAAACAGCAGAAGCTGCTAAAGCGAAAATTGCTGAATTGCAGGAGAGTTTTCCCCCTCACCTTCAGACAGTCATTGGCTTAGATAACACTCTCTTTATCAATGCCTCTTTAAATGATCTAGTGGTTACCCTAATTCAAGCGATCGCATTAGTTGTTCTGGTCATTTTCGTCTTCCTGCAAGACTGGCGCACCACTATTATTCCGGGGATTGCTATTCCTGTTGCTTTAGTGGGGGCAATGATTGGGTTAGCGGCGTTTGGCTTTACCTTAAATCAGTTAAGTCTCTTTGCTTGTGTATTGGCAACAGGGTTAGTAGTGGATGACGGGATTGTAATTGTTGAAGCGATTTCAGCAAAACTGGATGAAGGAATGCGACCCCTACAAGCTGCAATAGATGCGATGGAAGAACTCTTTGGGGCAACTTTAGCCACCTCTTTAGTATTAATGGCGGTGTTTATTCCGGTTTGTTTCTTCCCAGGGACAACGGGAATTGTATATCGACAATTTGCCTTAACCATTATCTTTGCAGTGGCGGTTTCCACCTTTAATGCGGTTTCCTTTTCGCCTACCATGTCCGCTATTTTGTTAAGCGCAGGGGAACGAAAACATGGTCCGTTAAATATCTTGTTCAATGGCTTTAATCGAGGCTTTGATGCCATTCAAAATGCTTATCGTCAATTTGTTACCTTCTTAACCCATATTCGCATTATCGTCATGATCTTGTTTGTGGTTGGTCTTTTTGCCACCTTCAAGATTTATACCACCATGCCCTCTGGGTTTATTCCTGCCGAAGATCAAGGTTACTTCTTTGGACTGGTGGAAGCCCCTCCCGGTGTCTCCACTAACTATACTCAAGATGTGGCAGCGAAAGCGGCTGATATTGTTATGGAGATGCCCGATGCAGACCAAGTATTAGATCAGGTGGTTAATGTGACGGGCTTTTCTTTTGATGGACAAAACTCCAACAAAGCACTGATTTTTATCAAACTTAAGCCGTGGGATGAACGAGGAGGAGCAAAAAAATCCGCCTTTGGGCTGATTAACTATCTTAATCAAACCTTTGCCAAGGAAATATCTGGGGCGAGGGTACAAGTTGCCAATGCCCCTGCGGTAGATGGTCTGAGTAACTTTGAAGGGTTAGAAATCTTTCTGCAAGACCGACAATTGAAGGGAATGGAAGCATTAATTGATAATACTCGTAGGGTGATGGTAGCAGCTAACCAACGGGAAGAAATTGGTTTTGCCTTTACGCCCTTTACCTTTGATAGTCCCTTATCGGAAATTTCTATTGACAGGGAAAAAGCAAAAGCGCAAAATGTAGCGATCGACGATATCTTGCGCACCATCCAAATTTATATCGGGTCAAATTACGTTAACCAGTTTGTCTTTGAAGGTCGTCTCTATCGAGTCTATGCCCAAGCAGAAGCAGATGCACGCTCTAATCCTCAAGATATTCAACGGCTTTATGTGCGCTCTCGTGACGGCAATATGATTCCCTTGAGTAACTTTGCAAGGGTAGAACCGACAACTTATCCTCCCATTGTCAACACCTATAAAACATATCCCGCCATTAAATTAGTCGCTGCACCCGCACCGGGGTATAGTTCGGGACAGGTGATCGCAGCAATGGAAGAAGTGGCACGGGAAACCTTACAACCCGGTTTCGGTTACGAGTGGACAAATACGGCATTTGAAGAGAAAGCATCGGGAGGGGCTGCCCCCATTGTCTTTGGATTAGCATTTGTCATGGTATTCCTTGTCTTAGCTGCCCAATACGAAAGTTACATTGACCCCACCATCATTTTAATGACCGTTCCTTTGGCGATTTTAGGAGCGCTAGGAGCCATTTGGATACGGGTAAACTTTGTACAAACTGTTCCCTTTAACCCTGGTAATGGCATCTGGCCAGTGTTAAATAATAATATGTATGCTCAGGTGGCGTTAGTAATGCTAATTGGGTTAGCAGCGAAGAATGCGATCTTAATTGTAGAATTTGCTAACCAAGCCCGTGATTTAGGGATGAACATTACCAAAGCAGCGATTTATGCCTCAGAACAACGGTTACGTCCCATTTTAATGACAGCAATTTCCTCCTTAGTGGGATTTGCCCCCTTACTGGGTGCATCGGGTGCAGGTGCGATTAGTCGTTGGTCATTGGGAACAGCGATTTTCGGTGGTTTAGCCTTTTCAACAGTGTTAAGTTTGGTCTTAGTCCCGATTCTTTACATTGTGGTCAAGAACTTTGAGGATAAGATCCTGAAGGATAATCCTAATCCTCCTGCTTCCCCCCCGTCCTCTTCTGCTGGTAATGAAGGAACATCCAGCAATGGTGTCGAAGAAGCCCCATCTGAGGCTGAAAGTATTCCCTCTTTTAAGGCTGCTCCGCAGAATGAGTAATCTAAATTATGAATTATAAATTCTAAAAGCAGAATAATTTTGGGGTGGGTAAGTCAAAATATCTTTAAGGTATTGTCTAGACTTACCCACTGTTCTAATAATGAAAGGAGAATCGTGATGCCTACCACAACAGGAATGAAAGGCGATGGCTTTTATGATGCCAACTCAGCCCCCCAACGAGCCGCCCTTGAAGCCAGTCTGGTTTGCCTAGAAGCATCACTGGCTGACTTACCGTCCTCTTTTCATACGCTTTCCTTCTTAGGACTTTTAGATATTGGCTCTTCTGAGG
>JBFRWQ010000195.1:0-13539 GCA_051439665.1 Microcystaceae cyanobacterium
ACCCTACTTCTTGAGAGTGGCTTAACCATTTCTTAAATAAAAGATAATGTTTAGGGGGACAGTAACGGGATATTATAAGTTGCGTTAGGCTGACCTCAATCAAAGCACAAACGTCTCCCCATTAGGAGATCACCAAAAAGTTACTCCTTTTTCAAGCAAGTAAGCTTAAGACAAAAGTTGTAACTGAATCACTGATAACTGAGTAACTGAAATGACCAGTACCCAATCCCCAACCACTCAAGTTGATTTACGCAAACCAGAATATTACTTTAACCGTGAATTGAGTTGGTTAGAGTTTAACTCCCGTGTACTAAATGAAGCCTTAGACGAACGAACACCGCTTCTTGAGCGCCTCAAATTTGTTGCCATTTTCAGTAACAATCTAGATGAATTTTTTATGGTTCGAGTAGCTGGTTTAAAGCAACAACTCGATGCCAATGTAACTAAACTAACCGTTGATGGTCGTACCCCTGAAGACCAGTTAATTGATATTCGTGAGCGCCTTTTACCCGACGTACAACAACAAGATCGGCTATTTGAATATACCCTACGCAAAGAATTAGTTCAACATAGTATTTACTTAATTAATTACGTTGATTTAACCCAAGAACAACGCAGTTATCTACAAACCTACTTTGAAGCTAATATTTTCCCCGTTCTCACCCCTTTAGCCGTAGATCCTAGCCATCCCTTCCCCTACATTTCCAACCTAAGCTTAAACTTAGCGGTTGTGGTACGAGATCCTGAGACAGAAGAAGAAAGTTTTGCACGGGTTAAAGTTCCTTCTAATATTTCCCGTTTTGTTGCTTTACCTAAAGAACTTCGTCAACTGCACAATGATTCCCCTTCTCTGTGGACAGGTGTTCCCCTAGAGCAAATTATTGCCCACAATTTAGACGCATTGTTCCCTGGTATGATTGTCCAAGAATGTCATCCTTTTCGGGTTACTCGCAATGCCGATATTTCTGTCGAAGAAGATGAAGCAGATGATTTACTCTTAGCCATCGAACAAGGAGTGCGTAAGCGTAGTATTGGCAAACCTGCTGTTCGCTTAGAAATTCATACTTCTACCCCTTCCCATATTCGAGAGCGCTTGCGGGAAGATTTAAAATTACAAGAACGAGATGTTTACGATTTTGAAGGACTGTTAGGACTGAAAGATTTATTTTCCTTTATGGGATTACCCTGTCCTGAGCTTAAAGATCAGCCTTGGTCAGCCGTTGTTCCCCCAGCGCTACACCATCTCAAAGAAATGGTCGATCGAGATGGAGATGGCATTATTCGACAAGAAGGAGAGGATATTTTCAGTATTATTCGTAAAGGGGATATTTTAGTTCATCATCCTTATGAATCATTTACCGCCTCTGTACAGCAGTTTATCACCCAAGCTGCCTATGATCCTCAAGTACAAGCCATTAAGATGACCCTTTATCGTACATCAGGGGATTCTCCCATTATTAATGCCTTGATTGCAGCGATCGGAAATGGCAAGCAGGTAGCAGTTTTGGTGGAATTAAAAGCCAGATTTGATGAAGAAAATAATATTAACTGGGCGAAAAAATTAGAACAATATGGAGTTCATGTGGTTTATGGCTTAGTTGGGCTAAAAACACACACTAAAACGATCTTAGTGGTTCGCCAAGAAGGGGATAAAATTCGCCGTTATGTTCATATTGGGACGGGTAATTACAATCCCAAAACAGCTAAACTTTACACCGATCTAGGCTTATTAAGCTGTCGGGAAGAATTAGGAGCAGATTTAACCGATTTATTTAATTTCCTGACGGGTTATTCTCGACAAAAATCCTACCGTAAGTTATTGGTTGCACCCGTTAATATGCGAGATCGCATGATTGAGATGATTCTACGGGAAGCGGAACATTGTCGTGGAGGGGGAAGTGGTCGTATTGTTGCTAAGATGAACTCTCTGGTTGATTCTCAAGTCATGCGTGCTCTTTATGAAGCGTCTCAAGCAGGGGTTAAAATTAACCTAATTATCCGAGGAATCTGTTGTCTGCGGCCAGGGATAGAGGGAATTAGCGATAATATTCAAGTGGTTAGTATTATTGGGCGCTATTTAGAACACGCTCGCATTTTCTACTTCCATAATAGCGGAGATGAAGAAATCTATATTGGCAGCGCTGACTGGATGACTCGCAATTTAACTCGTCGGGTAGAAGCCGTAACACCTGTTGAAGATCCGAAACTGATGAAAGAATTACAGGAAATTCTAGCGCTGATGATGTCTGATAATCGTCAAGCGTGGGATTTACAATCAGATGGTCGTTATATCCAAAGAAAACCAGAAAACCCTCAACATGAAACCAGTACCCATCAGACTTTAATGGAAATGGCGTTAAAATCAATCAATAGTTAGAGTCAGTAGTTCACAAAGTTATTGATAAATATATGGTTTCTCATCTTCATTTATTGTCTTAACTCTGATTGATGTGATTGAATGATGGACTATGATCAAGGTACGAATAGCTTTGAATCCTGTTAGATTGGCATTGGCTTCAATTTCTTCCCAAGTCATCTTATTAATTTCATCCCAACTAGATGAACCTTCAGGTAATCGTGCTTGTTTGATACTTCCTTTTATTATGATTTCCCCAATGCTGCTATGATGGGCAAATTACCTAATTTTCAATCATTAAAAACTGTTAAGTAAGATTAAGATAGATTTCCTATCTCATCTTTTTGTGATATGACCACTTGTTTTTTAGCCCACGAAACCCTAGATATCGCTGTCTCTGAAGAAACAATTCCCATTCAGCACTATCTCCGTCAACCCCAACGGTTAGTCAAAGCGATCGCAGACCCTTCTTTAATGGAAACCCTCTCTTCCCATCAATTTCGCTTAAAAATGCGTCCTTTAAATTTTATGGACATTTATCATTTTCAGCCTACGGTGGTCTTAAAAGTGTGGTCAGTACCCAACGGAACTGTATATTTGCGTTCAGAATCCTGTGAAATGCGAGGCATAGACTATATTAACAACCGATTTACCCTCAATTTATCGGGAAAACTCTTTCCTTACCAACGCAAGCACAAAACTTATCTCAGAGGAAAGGCAGACCTAACGGTTAAGGTGGAATTACCCCCTCCCCTGTGGCTAACCCCTAAACCTTTGCTAGAAATGACTGGCAATAGCCTTTTAAAAGGAGTATTAAGCAGAATTAAGCAGCGCCTCCTCAGCCAACTCCTCTAAGACTATCAACAATGGGCAAGACAACCCATCACAGAGAAAACTGTTAAACAAGGAACTGAATTGGATTACGGATTTTAGGCAGATAAATATCGGGAAAACCGTACCCCAAATCGCAATAATTTGTTACAGTATTAGGGTTAAGATTGGCCTTAACAATCTGTCAAAATTTTTGTCCCAAACCCTCATCTATCAAACAACGCCCTATGCCCGGTGACTACTACGAAATCCTTGGTGTTCCCCGTGATTCCTCCAAAGAGGATATTAAACGTTCCTACCGTCGGTTAGCTCGACAATACCATCCCGATGTCAACAAAGAAGCGGGAGCAGAGGAAAAATTCAAAGAAATCAACCGTGCTTACGAAGTCTTGTCTGAGCCAGAAACCAGAGATCGCTATGACCGCTTTGGCGAAGCTGGTGTAGGGAGTGGGGCAGGTGGCTTTGAATACGGCGATATGGGAGGCTTTGCCGATATTTTTGAAACCATCTTCAGTGGTTTTGGCGGCACAGGAACAGCGACAGGCGGCAGACGACGCACCGGTCCAACCAGAGGAGATGATCTTCGCCTCGACCTGAAACTGGACTTCCGAGAAGCTGTCTTTGGGGGAGAAAAGGAAATCCGCATTCCTCATCTAGAAGTCTGTCAAACCTGTAAAGGAAGTGGTGCAAAACCAGGAACAGGTGTCAAAGTTTGTTCTACTTGTAATGGGACGGGTCAAGTTCGCCGTGCGACTCGGACTCCTTTTGGCAATTTTGCCCAAGTGTCAACTTGTCCTACCTGTAATGGGGTCGGTCAAGTGATTGAAGAAAAATGCGAAATGTGTAATGGCCAAGGTCGGCGACAGGAAACCAAAAAATTAAAAATTACTATTCCCCCTGGTGTGGACAATGGAACACGCCTACGGGTATCTGGTGAAGGAGATGCAGGAGTTAGGGGAGGTGCTGCGGGTGATTTGTATGTATATTTATTCGTAGAAACGGACAAGGAATTTACTCGTGAGGGGATGGATATTCTCTCCACCATTGAAATTAGCTACTTGCAAGCTATTTTAGGTTGTCGTTTACAGATCAATACGGTAGATGGAAAACAAGAATTAGAAGTACCATCGGGAACTCAACCAAATACCATCTTAAAGCTAGAAAATTTAGGTGTTCCCCAACTTGGTAATGCTAGTATTCGAGGTGATCACCTCATTACCGTCAAAATTTCAATTCCCACTAAGCTGAATGGGGAAGAAAAAGAGTTATTAGAGCGATTAGCAACTATTCGAGGCGAAGCCCACGGTAAAGGAGGATTAGAGGGATTTTTAGGAGGTTTGTTCCACAAATGAGTGAAACAATAAGCCCCCTAGACTTGCGAGGTACACCTTGTCCCATTAATTTTGTGAAAACCAAGCTCAAATTGGAACAACTACCCCCAAATTCTCTTCTAGAGGTATGGTTAGATGGGGGCGAACCCATTGAACAAGTTCCTGACAGTTTGACAATGGCAGGATATACAATCGAGAAGATTGAGGAAAGGACTGATTATTTTAGTCTATCTGTTCGTTCTTGAGTCCTTAGTGGGATCTATATGGTGTTAATTTATGGGGATTTTTGTCAAGCGTTAAGTACCAGTGATCAATTTCTGGTCATCAGTTTTGCACCTTCATCAATCCCTCTACAGCAAAGATGGCGAAATAACGGCTTATCGGCTGATTTTGTGGCAGATTATTTAGCGACCTTTTTTCCCATTGATGAAAATGATGCCCATTCCCTAAGTCGTCAGGCCAATATGAAAGGGGCGGTTAGTTATATTGCTAATGAACTCCTCGAAAATGCGATGAAGTACCATGATGAAACCAGTTCTTTACCTATTACCTTTAACATTCATTTATTAGGAAAAAGAGTTATTTTGTTTTCTACTAATTGTATCCCGAAAACGGCTATTCCTTCTTTGAGCGCTTCGATTGAAGAATTATTATCTTCTGATTTAGAAAGATTATATATTGAAAAACTAGAAGCCTTAGCAGAGGAAAATACGATCAATGAGTCGGGTATGGGCTTGTTAACTATTCTCTACGATTATGGGGCAAAAATGGGTTGGAAACTAGAAGAAGTAAGCGCTAATTCGGAGTTGAGTTATGTGACTACAATGGTACAGGTTCAATTTTAACCTTATAGTAACGGAGAAAAAGTATGGAATTAACTGACCAACAATATCGTATTTTTCATGATGAGGAAACAGCAACTATTCATTTTCAAGGTTCACTCAGATTAAGTGGAATGGCTGATTATGCCCCGATTGTAGAACTACTAAATCAGGTTAAAGAACAAAAGCCTGAAACAATTACTTTGAACTTAGAACAACTAAACTTTCTCAATAGTTCAGGAATTAGTATGTTATCGAAATTTGTGATTAACATTCGGAAAACTGGCCATAGCCAGATTATTATTCAGGGATCTAATAATATTCCCTGGCAAGGTAAATCATTAAAAAATCTACAGCGATTAATGCCTAATTTAGTCCTTGAATTAATATAATGGGTTACTTTCATTAAAACTTGTATTTTTTAGTAAAAATGATCTAAAAAAGGAACTTTTTTGCCCGCCTCTGATCTTTATAATAGAATCTGGGCAACTTTAACTTAATATCATGCAACGACGACAATTTATTCAAACCCTTAGTATTGGGATGTTAACCACCCTTGGTGTAATTCGTTCTTCCCAAGTGTTAGGTCAAAATTCCACCGATAGCAGCATTTTAATCCAATATCTCGGCCATACTTGCTTCCTAATCTCAGGGGGAGGACTCCGTATTTTAGTGAATCCTTTCCGTGCCCTTGGTTGCACCGCAGGTTATAAATTACCTCAAGTCGAAGCCGATTTAGTCTTAATTAGTAGTCAGTTGTGGGATGAAGGCGCAGCCGAGAATTTACCAGGTAATCCCAAAGTTTTATATGAACCAGGGGTATATGAAATTAACGGCTTTAGATTACAAGGAATTGGCATTCCCCATGATCGTAAGGGGGGCGTAAGATTTGGCACAAATGTGGCATGGCGATGGACACAGGGAGGGCTGAGAATTCTTCATTTAGGTGGCGCAGCAGCCCCAATTGAGGTAGAACAAAAAATCTTGATGGGAACACCAGATATTGCCTTTATTCCCGTTGGAGGTGGGGTTAAAGCCTATAATCCACAGGAGGCGAAACAAGCAATGGAGGTGTTAAACCCGAAAATTATGATTCCCACTCAATATTTAACCGCAGCAGCAGATAAAGATAATTGTGATATTGTTCCAGTTGATAATTTTTTAAAACTACTCGAAGATATGAATATCCGTAAAGTTACCGATAATCAATTACGGGTAAAAGTAAGGGATTTACCGCCCAACGGAACCTTAATTCGAGTATTAGACCCTCAAAAGGTGATTAAATAAAACCCAAATTTAGGGTGTCAAATGCTAGGTAATTTTTATTACGTTTTGGTAAAATTAAGGAGATCTGATCTTAGGAAATAAGCGTTTCTTTTTGATAAATTACTGACATGAATTACGCAAGATCTGGGTATCTTTAGACTAACGCCAACGAATCCCTATCTTGCTATCATGTTATCTTCTCCACCACTCAGGAGGCATTTGTCAAAAAATGCCAAAGGTTTTACATTACTAGAATTAATGATTGTTGTGATCATTGTTGGACTGTTAGCAGCGATCGCTGTTCCCACTCTGATTGCTCAAGTTGATAAAGCCAGATATGCCAAGGCGAAAACACAAATGGGCTGCATGATGCGAGAGTTAAAGGCATTTCGTTGGGAAAAGGGTTATTATCCAGGAGATCAAAACCGAAATACACCTTATCCTGAAGCTGAATGTTTTGTTGTACATGAAGGATATGTTAGAGATCGGCCTGAAACTAATAAGGATAATCAGACTGATGTTCCTTTTAATTCTGTCTATGACTATGAACATTGGACAGATGGTACAGATTGCTATGTAGCAATTACATTTTTTGGTAGAAATGGATTAAGAGCCTTTGAGGAAGCAGATAAAAATAATGTTCAAACTCTTGGATTTAATAACTACTCAGAGCCAGGTGATGATGATGATTTGGTGCTGGTGATAGAAAATAGTAATGAATCTTGTTCGCTTTGATCAGCGATCGCATATAAAATAGAAAGGATACTTGCTAATTCTTCTATTGTACTTTATGTTGATGGCATCTTCGTCTAATTATCGACCCAAACAACTGTCTTTGGGTCCTCTGGAGCAAGAAATTCTTGATATTGTCTGGGATCTGGAAAAAGCAACCGTTAAAGCTGTCCATGAACAGATTTTGTCTGATCCCGAACGAGAGTTGGCTTATACTTCTGTTACTACCGTATTAAATCGTTTGACCAAAAAAGGCTGGTTACGTTGTGAGAAAAATGGACGTGCCTTTACCTGGTTTCCTCTAATTTCCCGCCAACAAGCCAATGCGATCAAAGCTTATGATCAATTAAATGGCTTTTTGTCTGTGAGTAACCCAGATATGGTGGCGGCCTTTGCTGATAAATTGGATACGGCAAGTATTGAGCGCTTAGAAGCGATCGCAGATCGTCTCAAAGCCATTCGTCAACAACGAGGTGAATAAGTTATGCACCTTTTAATCATTTTAATCTCATTACTCATTGCAGGGGGGCTGCGCTACACCCTAGTTAAATCTCGGAAACAAACATGGCAAGCACAATGGCAATCTACCCTCTTTTGTTTCCTCTTTCCTCCCCTATTTATTTTCATGACCATTGTAGCGGTTTATTGGATGGGGCATCATGGCCAGATGTTGGGGATTCCTTCCCATCGTTGGGGTTGTCATTTAGCGATCGCTTTCTTGCTTTGGAGTGGACTCTTACTCATCTATCAGACTTATCAAGGATGGCAAAGTCAATATAATCTGCAACAATACCCTCAAATTCAAGTAGAGAATCAAACCCTACGCTTAATCCCTAGTTCTTTGCCCTACAGCGCTCAAATTGGCTTTTGGCAGCCCCAATTAGTGGTCAGCACTGGGTTATTAACCTTACTCAAAGATGACCATTTAAGCGCTGTTTTAGCCCATGAGCAAGCCCATGCTCTCTATAAAGATACGTTCTGGTTTTTCTGGTTAGGTTATTTTAAAAAATTGACCTGTTGGCTACCCTATTCAGAACAACTATGGCAAGATCTTCTATTATTGAGGGAAATTAGAGCAGATCAAAAAGCACTTCAAAGTTTTGATTCCCTAATCTTAGCAGAGGCTTTATTAAGTGTGGCTCAATTTTCTACTGATTCTTTGAATCAATCTCCTGTGATGGCTGGCTTTAATAAAGGAAGCGATCGTCTTGAGCAACGCATTGAAGCGATTTTAAATCCTTGTTCTCCTTGGCAATCTTTTTCATGGCAACATAGTCCTTGGATACCTTTAATTTTTCTTCCTTTGTTGACGATTCCTTTACATCATTAAGATAGGGCTAAAGCCCAACAACGAGCATTATGGCATAGATGTAGGTTGGGTTAAGGCACGAAACCCAACACAAACCAATTCTCAGACATCCAATTAGCTCAGATGACATAGTCCAGTAGAGGTAGATTAAGGGCTAAAGCCCAACAACTACATCCAGATAAATTATACCAAATCCGGTTAACAAAACCCAGTTATCACTCTCTGGGCAAGAATCTCCCCCCTTCTCCCCACACTCCCCCATCTCTACCAAAACTAGGTTTTATAAGTCGGATGTGGTATTAGAGGGGATGGTGGGCGAAGCCCACCCTACTTAATCCCTTGTGACACTGTCCATTGTAGTGATCTTTCTGTCTTCAAGGAATAAGTCTCAATCTGATATTTTTGAAAGAAGTTTCGGCGCTTATCAGATAGGAATGTATTGTAGGCGATAGCAGTTTTTCCTCTTAACCATTCTAACGTATCATAACTAAGTCTATCCCCTGACCATATTAAAATATCGGGAGAGGGGAAAGCTCTTAAAAAATCATCCGAGAGATCAGATTTTAGTAACCATAACCATGTTTTTTGTCTCACTTTAAATTGTAAAGCTAGGGATTTTTGCTCTAGTAATCTTAATTGGGTTTTTTCTAAAGAAATAGACTGATTTTTATTGAATGGTTTTAATTGGGTGGTTACAGCATTAGGATTTTCTTGTAGTTTGATAATTTGTAATTTCTGGTTAGCGCTTAAACAACTTTGATCATAATAAGGAAAGTTACCTACTTTAACTACACAATCTAGTTTATCTATCTTTTGCTTTAACAAAAAAGGTATCAAAGTATATTTATTGGTTTTTTGATTACTATAATTTAATAAAGTTGTTTCTCCTCTATCTTGGATAATGACTATTGGTTCTGGTTGCTCGTATAATAGGGTAATCTGGGTTAAAAATAAATCATTATAAATGGGTTTAATGGCTAATAAAGTAACCATAAATAACCCCCATAATCCCCATCTTTTCTGGAAGGAGGGGAAGAACCAGATTAATAAGTATATAATGTAAATGAGTAAGATAATAATTTTAGGTTGAGTTCCGATCACTTGCTGATTACCTGGTAAGTTAACAACAAAGTTTGCTAGGCTAATTAACCAGTGAGTCGGGTAATAAAGTAGGTATGTGATCGCACTTCCTAATGGGGGAATAATTAAACAAAAAATAGCACTGATCATTCCTCCCAAACTGATAAGATATACTAGGGGAGCAGTAATGATATTAAAAGGGATTGCATAAAGAATAAAAATACTAAAATAATAAATTGCAATTGGAAATATCCATAAAGAAGCAGCAATTGGAATTGTGATAAAACTAGCAATGCGAGGGGGTAAAAAATTAAGATAATTTTGTAAAATTGGAGCAGTTACTAATAAACCAAGAGTTGCTAAAAAGCTAAGTTGGAACCCGAGATCTTGTATCCATAAAGGATAATAGAATAATAATAGAGTCGCTGCTAAGAGTAGGGATCTTAAAGTATCTTTTTTCCGCTCAACTGTTGCGCCAATGAGTACTGCAATCCCCATAAGAGAAGCTCTTAAAACACCAGGATAGACTCCTGTTAAGCCAACATAAATGATTAAGATAATAGTTCCTATAACTAATTGCCTTTCAGGTGATAAATAACGAGTTACATATAGAATAATTCCTAACAATAAAGTAACATGAAACCCAGATGCTGCGATGATATGTGCCATTCCTATATCTAGAAAAGTATCTTTTAAATTATTTTGTAAATTAACTGCTCTTCTGCCTAAAATCATTGAACTAATCAGATAAGATTCTTGTTCAGGTATCCACGCTTTTTGCTGATTAATAATACGATTTCTCAGCTTACACCAACTAAAAACAGGCTCATTTCCGAGATTAATCTCCTGTCCTATTAATCCTGCAAAACTGCCTTGTCGGACTAAATATTGTTTAAAATTAAATCCTGATGAATGGGATGGTGGAGAAGGTTTATATAATTTTCCTATAACAGTAATCTCTTGATTCTCACAAGTTGGCCTGTCCAAATTTTGAGGAAGCGTAACATAGACTTTTCCTGTCACTGCTTTTTGAGTTGAATTAGACTCAATAATGACTTTTTTAGCTTTTACCCAAATTCGTATTTTTTTACTTGCAGTATCTTGTCCTGAAGATAAGGTTTTACCTATTAGGGTAACGGTTGGATAAGATTGTTTATCTGTTAAAATATGACTAATATCATTTTTACTAGGTTGAGGTAAGCGAAATTGAAGATAAACCACGGAAAAAATCGCTAAAATTCCCATTGCTATCCAAAACTTTTCAGTGGGAAGACGATAAAAATAACGAGGAAAGATTAAAGTTGCAAATGTTGTTAAAATACTAATGAGTAATAAATAACTCCCCCACTGTGATGCACTGATCTTATCCTGTGGAAACCCTAATAACCCTCCAAGGATCAGACTAACACAATAGGTTAAGCAGACGATTAACCACGCTTGACGATTCATTGTTTTTTGCTCTTTGTGTCACATTAATTATAGCAGTTTATTTACATATTGCACTCTTGAATTTGTGGTGATCAGTAAAACTTAGGTAACGTAGGTATTTATTATACAAAACATTACAGCCTAACTCAAGTTAGAATTGAGAAGTTATTAGAACCTAAAATCAATGATCATCATATTAATTAGTCCAGTATCCTATTGAAAAATTGCGCTCAAAATCAGTATCGGTAAACTTACTCTTCATCTACCTTGATCAATAAACCTTTATGTTAGAAAACTTATCAACCCAACTTTATTACTTACAACAATATGCCAATCAATTGGTAAATGAGCAGTTATCCCATTTAAACCTGATTAGTTTGGGAATTATTTTCTTAGCTGGTCTTTTAACCAGTTTAACTCCATGTATGTTGTCTATGCTGCCAATTACGATTGGTTATATCGGTGGCTATGAAGATCAAAACCGTTTACAAAGTCTTATTCAGTCAGTCTGGTTTTCCTTGGGGTTAGCAACCACTCTCGCTGTATTAGGAATCCTAGCTGCAGGGTTAGGACGGGTTTATGGACAAATTGGCATAGGACTACCCATTATTGTAAGCATTATCGCTATTTTAATGGGATTAAATCTACTAGAGATTATTAACCTTCGTTTTCCATCGTTAGGGGCAACAGATTGGATTACTGAGGAATTTCATCATAGCTTACGTTCTTATCTGCTAGGGTTAACCTTTGGCTTAGTGGCCTCTCCGTGCAGTACACCTGTTTTAGCTAGTTTATTGGCATGGGTAGCAACCACTCAGGATATCTTATTAGGCGCAGGACTATTATTTGCTTATACAATAGGTTATGTATCCCCTTTAATATTGGCAGGAACATTCACCACATCTTTAAAAAAGCTGTTAGAATTGCGTCGTTGGTCAGGATGGATTAATCTAACCAGTGGGGTTTTATTGATTGGGTTTGGGGTATTTTCTTTATTGACTCGTTTAGTGGGGTTGAGATTTATTTCTTGATTTTCTTATGGTAAAGAGGATTTATTTGGGGCTAAAGCCCAACAACACAGTTATTTGGGGCTAAAGCCCAACAACAATAGCTAATTGATAACTACAGTTGTTTAGCCCTATTACTTGCGTCCAAAATCTGCTGGAATTTCTCCCCATGAATCTGTTTGCCATTTGAGAATCGGATTAGAATAACTGTTATTTTCTAGCCAATCAAGCGCTTGATCGATTAAGTCAAATATTTCTTGATTACTCAAATCTTGTTGTAATGTTGTTTTTACTCTCTTCTTTTTTACCCATGTAATTGCCGTTGCAGAGTCTGAATAAATGGGTATCTTTTTATTCTGCTGTTGAAGATAGTCTAAACCATGAACAATCGCTAAAAATTCACCCAGATTATTTGTTCCCCTAGTCATTGGTCCCTGGTGAAAAAGAACTTCTCCTGTAACTGTATCAACTCCTTGATACTCAACATCCCCTGGATTGCCAATACATGACGCATCAACACAAATACTCTCTTTAATAATCTGATGAGAAAGATTTAGGGTTTGTTCGGGTTTTGAATCAACATCTAAAATAGAAAGCTGTTTAGTTAAGCCAAACGCTTCCTCCGCTTCCCCTCTTGTTTTAAAAGACTTGTACCTTGCGCCCTTAAATCCATCAACTTGTTTCTTACAGTCTTCCCAGTTGGTAAAGATACCTGTTTTTCGACCGTTCCAAACAACATAATACTTTTTAGATGGCATAGCTGTCTCTTAAACCATGAACAACTAACCATTATCTCCTATCTCAGTCACTTCTCAACCTCAACTTCCCTATCCATCAATCATCACTTTAAGTTCGTATTAATGGCTTACTACAAGCTTAATCTTATGAATAGATACAGTTACAGTAGGGAGTGGGCGATCGCCAATCAGTTCAAAAAATAACAAATAGTAGTATATATTTCTCACCCAAAATGATTAACCCTCTATCTTATGTAAATTAATCCTCAAGATTCACCCAATAGCAGGAAGGTGCTATCAGGTTATTTTTCCTATTATAAAAACATAGCAAACAGGGATTTTTCAACTAAGCATCAACACCCTTTCCTTTCTAGAGACGGGGTGGCTTTTTTTATGAGCGCTTAAATCACTATTAATCCTCAAGATTCACCCAATGGTAGGAAGGTTATATCAGGTGATTTTTTCTATTATAAAAACATAGCAAACAGGGATTTTTCAACCAAGCATCAACACCCTTTCCTCTCTCTAGAGATGGGGTGGCTTTTTTTATGAGCGCTTAAATCACTATTAATCCTCAAGATTCACCCAATAGCAGGAAGGTGCGATCAGATAATTTTTCCTATTATAAAAACATAGCAAAC
>JBFRWQ010000196.1:0-2775 GCA_051439665.1 Microcystaceae cyanobacterium
TAGAGACTGATCAAGCAGAGCAGTTTTTAAGCCCTGATGAAATGTTAGAGAAGCTATTAACTATTTTACCGACACAATTGGATAGTCTGCCCAAAGAGGCACATAAATTCACTTCTTTAACAGAAAAAGCCATTTATCTCAGGGATAATTATTGCGAGTTGGATATGGGAGAAGGTCAATATTTACAATGGTATGTGGTGCGTTTAGAGAAATAAAGTAAATTTATGCGTGTGGTTACTGGTTACTGATTACTGTTCACTGAAATGACGCTAGGATGGGAGGATAATCCTGACGCTCAATTGCCCTTATGACATCCATTTCTTCTATCTCCTCACAAACGAGTGACCCGAACCGTGAGATAATCTATGCTCAAGGTGAATTATGGAGTGAGCAACCCCCCTTGGAAAGTTCTTTACATCTGACTCAAATTATGATCTTGCTTAACTCTCTAGAACAATTATGGCAGGAGAGAGAGGACTATGTGGCCGCAGGAGATTTAACCATTTATTATAGTCCCGAACAGAAAAAATCAGAAGATTTCCGAGGACCTGATTTTTTTGTGGTATTAGGGACTAATAAAAATCCTCCTCGTAAAAGTTGGGTAGTTTGGGAAGAAGAGGGCAAATATCCCAATATCATAGTAGAGATTTTATCTAATAGTACGGCGAAGACGGATCGGATCAAAAAGAAAGAGATTTATCAAGATGTCTTTCAAACACCTGATTATTTTTGGTTTGACCCTTATACATTAGAATTTAAGGGATTTACTTTAATTGATAACCAGTATCAACCGATTAACCCCAATGAGCAAGGATGGTTATGGAGTAAGGAATTAGGATTATACTTAGGAATCTATGAGGATGAGTTAAGATATTTTACGCCTGATGGGGAATTAGTCCTAAAACCTCAAGAAGCTGCCATTCAGGAGCGCCAACAAAAAGAATTAGCCTTACAACGGGAAGCTGAGGAACGTCAACAAAAAGAGTATGAGCGTCAACAAAAAGAACTAGCACAGCAAGAATTAGCTGACATTAAGGCTCGATTAAAAGAATTGGACATTGAATTATAAATGTTAGAGTCCCATTAGCGCTTCTAGGTTGTGACAGGCAAGATTTTTGTACTACTTAATCTCTTAATAGCAGATATTGTAGCATAAGCTTCTAGATTGTGACAGGCAAGATTTTTGTACTACTCAATCTTTTAATAGCAGATATTGTGGCATAAGCTTCTAGGTTGTGACAGGCAAGATGCCTGTGCTACTTAATCTCTTAATAGCAGATATTGTAGCACAAGCTTCTAGGTTGTGACAGGCAGGATTCCTGTGCTATTTGCTCCTTATCTTTTTGTGTTTACTCCTAGAAAAAGAAAAAATTAAACCAAGAAAACCTAAACTTAGCAAAGAGATCACAGAAGAAGACTCAGGTACGCTTGTCGATCTAAATGCATCTGATTGTATTGCTGTGACTGTTGAATTATTGACAATGATTTGGGAAAGGGTGGTACTTTCAATATCAGGGTCTAATAATCTTAGCGCTTCTAAATCATTAAGATAGAAAAAGCGATCGCCGTCTCGTAACCGAGTAAATTGCTCCTTGATGATTATGGCAAAGGTTTCTCCTAAAATTCCATAGGGATTATAAGGGTTTTCTGCTAATCCGCCTAGCCATAAGTCTATATCATCGACTGAATCGTAAATCGTACTTAAGCGATCAACAATAATCGGATTGGTACTAATTTCTGCAAAACTGCTATAGGGGCTTAAGCCTAAACCGATGCGAACTTCATTTAAACTTCCTAACCCCACATCTCTCCCTCGTTCAATATTGACAGAAGCCAAGTCACTTCCACCACTAGCTGCTGGAAATAGGAAGTTACGAACTTCATCGACCAAAAAGGGGTCAAATGCTTGGGATTCCTGATAAGCCAGCCCCAACAATAGCTCATCAATTCCATTGTCTAGAATATCTTGGGTATTAAAAAAAGCATCTACTAAGGAAATACTATCTAAGACTTGGTAATCATTATCTACACGAAGCAGAGAGGAAGAAAGAGTCGTATGACCAAACCGATAGGCTGCATTGGCGAATTCTTCACTAACTGACGCATTTATTGTATCATCGTAGCCTTGATAGGCCGTCAGCCCATGATCTCCTACTAATAAGGGTAAAAATTCATCATAAGTAATAATTTGGATCTGTGCGCCCACCACTTTACGAGCGCTTTGATAAATAAATTCGTCTTCGCTCAATCCTGACTCTGTAAAGGCTTGAACTAATTCTGGCTCTCCTTCGCCCAATCTGGCTTTAATTTCCGTCGCTAAACGGTTGTGTTCCCTTGCCATCACTGTATGAATTGCTATTAAGCTAACTTGCTCATTAACCCGTTGATCACCCGAAGCGAATAGTTGAGATTCAGGAAGATTTAGTGGGTTAGAGACAGGAACATCGGCTTCAGTGATAAAAGGGAGCAGATGTTCCCCATTAACCGTTTGCATTTTCAGTTTTCCCTCACTAAAGGTGCGTAAAGCATCAGCCGTAGTTTGAGATGAACCGTAAATAACTGAACCATCAAGATAGCTGGTAATTTTATTACTATGTTGTGCGGGGTTAGCTAGATCGGTTCCTGTTCCTTCAATGACAGAATTGGGCGTAAAAGGAATTCCAAAGGGGGAATAAAGGGGATCGGCTTGTCCTGTGGCAATATCAATCTGATTAACTGAAATATTACGAGAAGGTGCATCTGCTTCTGGTTCATTGAGATCGAGATCATGATCGA
>JBFRWQ010000197.1:0-16700 GCA_051439665.1 Microcystaceae cyanobacterium
ATCCAACTGGTACATCCCAAATTTATACTACGCTACACTAATCCTCCTACAGGAAATCCTGGATCGGGAACAGGCATTAAGATGTTATTACGGGATCAATTAGCCTTTTCTCAGTCTTCCCGTCCTCTCAAAGACAAAGAATATGGAACAGCCCAACAAAGAGGATTTACCCTCTTGCAAATCCCTGTAGCCATTGATGGGATTGCGATCGCTGTTCATCCTGACTTACCCATTAACGGTTTAACCCTCAATCAACTCAGACAAATTTATACAGGACAAATTACCAATTGGCAACAAGTAGGCGGTCCAAATCTACCAATTATCCCCTATTCCCGTCATCTCGAAGCAGGGGGAACAGTGGAATTTTTCCATGAACATATTCTCGCTCAAGCATCCTTCGGTCAAACCGTCCAATATACCGAGAATACAACTCAATCCCTGCGCAAAGTAGCAGAAAATCTCGGCGGAATTTATTATGCGTCAGCCCCAGAAGTTGTCCCTCAATGTACCATTAAAACTCTGCCGATCGGTCGTACCCTAGCAACCCTCGTTTCCCCTTACCAACAACCCTTTATTCCCCTGTCTCAATGTCCCCAAAAACGGAATCAACTAAATAAAATAGCATTTCAGCAAGGAGATTATCCCATTACTCGCCGTTTATTTGTTATCGTCAAAGAAAATGGTCAAATGGATGAACAAGCAGGAAGAGCCTATGCTGACTTATTGTTAAGTGAGCAGGGACAAGACTTAATTGATCAATCTGGATTTGTTAATATTCGATAAACTGTATTAGGAGAGTTTATTATGGCGCAAAAAAACGAAACCGCTATTTTAGTTGCGTCCTTAGTGATTACAGCAGCCATTTTAGGCGGTGGCTATTGGTTTTTAACCAGAAATAGAAATACTCCCGTTATTTTCCAACCTCCTTCCCCCACTCAATCCTCCCCCCCTCAAAATCAAAGTCCCTCAACACCCCTTCCTCCTCCTCCCACCCCCCAACCCATAGGTGATTTTACCTTTCCTGGTCAAGTGGCCACAGGAACAACCATTAATATTAATGGCTCAACCAGTATGGTTTTAATCAATGAAGCGCTGAAAGAAGCATTTACTCGGCGCTTTGCAGGAACAGTGGTTAACACCAATGCTCAAGGGTCAGATAAAGGGATATTAGCGCTTTTAACAGGAAAGATTGATCTAGCAGCCATTTCACGACCCCTAACCCCTGAAGAACAGTCTCAGGGACTGGTGGCGGTTTCCGTCGCCCAAGATGCGATCGCAATTGTCGTCGGTAAAGATAATCCATTTCGCCGTGGACTAAATCAAAATCAGGTAACAGGTATCTTTAAAGGAAATATTACTAATTGGTCAGAAGTCGGTGGTTCATCAGGAACAATTCGGGTCATTAATCGCCCTACCATTAGTGGAACTCATCAAGCGTTTCAAGAACAAGTTTTAGGGGGGGGAAGCTTTGGTAGGGGCAATAACTTTACTATGATGCAAAAAGACGCAACTACGCCCATTTTAAGAGCATTAAAAACAGATGGAATTAGTTATGCCACCTTTGTCCAAGTAGCTGATCAACAAACAGTGCGAGTTGTCCCCATCGATGGCAGTACCCCTGAATATCCTAATTACCCCTATCAAAGAACCCTCTTTTATGTGTATAAAAACCCCCCATCCCCTGCTGTTACAAGTTTTCTAGGGTATGTCACCTCCGATGAGGGAAAACAAGTGATTTCTCAAGCGCAACAATAATCAGTTAACAGATTTTGGCTCAAACATTGTTGTTGGGCTTTAGCCCCAGATAGTAATACTAAATTCGACTTATAAAATCTAGTTTTGGTAGAGATGGGGAAGAGGGGGGAGAGTGGGGAGAGGGGGGAGATTTTTGCCCAGAGAGTGATAACTGGGTTTTGTTAACCTGATTTGGTATAAGTTGTTGGGCTTTAGCCCCTGATATAGCCCTACGCATTAAGGTTAGGACAGTATATATCTCTGAAACCCAGTCACAGCCTACTCCTGCCACCTGCCACCTGCCCCCTGCCTTGTGCGTAGCACTATAGTAAATAGTCAAAATCTAAACGCCTGAGATGGAATTAACAGTTATCAAGCGCTTATCTAATCCCCAAACCCAAGACATCACCCCCCTATTTACCCTTGCTTTAAGCGCCGAAGAAAGAACTCGCAGTCGTTACATTTGGCAAATCGATCATCAACATCAAATAAAACTGAGACTTCCCAGAGGGACAGTACTACAAGATAAAGACCTATTAGCCACAGAAACAGGGAAAATAGTAGAGATCATAGCCAAATCAGAGCCAGTATTGACCATAACCTCTCCCAATCCCCTAGAACTCCTAAGACTTGCTTACCATCTGGGAAATCGTCATGTTTCCTTAGAGATTAAGCTGAATTATTTACGCTTATCTCCTGATCCCGTCTTAAAAAAAATGATCAGTAATTTTAACGTGACAATCAATGAAGAAATAACTCCATTTCAGCCCGAAATAGGTGCTTATCACAGCCATTAAAGTAAAATTTCTGGTTCAGTTAACTCATCTGACATTTCAAGCACAGCACGAACAACCGGTTTCATCATTGGATTATCGATGCCATCCCTTTCTTCCTCCCGACGATACTTAGCTCGTTTTGCGACTTGAACCACGATTCGATAACGATTAGAAGCAGCTTCCATTAATTTATCGGTTCTATAGGTCATTTCCGTCGGATTAATCTGAATAAAAGCCATGACTGTCCCCTCCTGAGTCAAGTAGATTGCCTAATCACACCCACAAACTAACAGACAAGGGTAAAGACAACTTCAAGAAGGGGATAGGATCAGATTAAGGAATTATCAAGATTTGTTTAAACTGCATCAAGTAGGATAGGCTTCGTCCATCCAAGCAGCACACTTTACTATGCAGAATAAGCTTCAGCCATCTTAACCAAGAGAAATATCTAAACTAGCTTAACTTTCCTCAGCATTAGACTTAACCACGAATTTATACACCCCATAACCAACCAAAACTAAAATCCCTAAACTCACCAAGGAAGTCACCAACTTTAGCACAGTATTGAATAAAGATAGCGCCACTAACACCCCTCCCACAGCAACAATTGCCTTAACAGGAGTGGGTAAGGGTTGATACCAGGCTTGAAGACGAGAGAAAGCTTTTTCTAGGGTACTTTGGGTATTTTCGAGGCGAAGAGGAGTGGTTTCAAAGGTTTGATTCACCTCTTTCTCTAATTCCTCTAGTCTTTTTTGCCAATTTTTTTGTTCTTGAGCCATAGGACAATCAGGAAGATCACTAAAAATATGGTTTATCCGTCCATATCTACTTTAGAGGATGATTTTCATTTTGGGTAAAATAAATAGGGCTTGCTAGAAGCGCTGGTATAGTACTACGCACAATTCAAAATTCAAAATTCAAAAGCAATCCCTGACACTCGTTTCAGAGATCGTCACTGTCAAACATCTTAATGGGTAGAGCTATATCTGTGACAAGCTAGAAGCTTGTTCTACAATATGCTATACTTGCTATCGAAGATAATTTTTGTGATGCCTCTTGACTCGATTTATTTGGGATAAATTTAGCAAAGATTTCATTGAGACGCTCCTTTCTCCTTATGGACAAGTTATTGTTAGCAAGGAGGTAACTTCAGAGGTGCAGAAAATTGACCTATGGTTTGCCCCTAATCAGGGAAATATTCCTGACAATTTGGGTTTATTAGGTAAAATATCACAAAATACTTGCTTATTTGAGCCTTATCGTGACCCAATTGCTCAAGATGACATTTTAGATTGTTTAACAAGGCGATTAGCCCTTCGAGGAAGGCTGCGACGGGAAGCTAAGAAGAAAAAACAACGTTTATCAAACGATGAGATTCCTCCCGTCTGGATTTTAACTCCAACAGCTAGTAAGAAGGTTCTCGGACTGTTTGCAGGGCGCTTAAACTCTAATTTAGGAAAAGGGGTTTATACTCTCGCAGAAGGACTAAAAATAAGTGTGGTGGTGATTCATCAGTTACCTGAAACCCCAGACACCTTATGGTTAAGATTATTAGGAAGAGGAACAAAGAGAGAAAGAGCCATCAATGAGTTAGAGGCAATGTCATCCCAAAATCCTCTAAAATCAGAAACGCTTCAGTTACTGTACAATGTGACTAGAAATTTAGAAGTGTCATCAGAACAAACTCAGGAGGATAGAGAATTTATTATGCGTTTAACTCCGCTTTATCAACAGGAACGAGAACAAACACTGCAACAAGGCTTGCAACAAGGTTTACAACAAGGCTTGCAACAAGGTGAAGCTCAGTTAATTTTACGTCTTCTTCAAAGTAAAGTTGGAATCATTCCTAATAATATTGAAGAAACTATTAAACAGCTTTCGATTGAGCAACTAGAAGAACTAGGTGTAGCTCTTTTAAACTTTAATAGCCAAACTGATCTTCTTCACTGGATATATCAATTGTAATAGATTGTTTTACCTGATTTGGTGCATGGTTGTAGGATGGGCAAAGCCCATCAAATTATAGAATTAACGCATAATCTATTGTCTCATTTTAATTATGTCAGTCCAGTAGTGGACTGTTTTACCGAATTGGATGCATTAGAATCAGGCTTGTTATAGGGCTAAAGCCCAACAACAGGTGTGTTAGAATCAGGCTTGTTATGGGGCTAAAGCCCAACAACGGCAATATCTATTAGCTTATTTTATTTGAAATAGTCCAGTAGCAAAAGAAACAACTCCTTAGCGATGCAAAAAACCCTTTTTCTCAGTCCCCCGTCTTTTGATGGGTTTGATGGCGGTGCAGGGGCAAGATACCAAGCAAAACGGGAAATTACCTCATTTTGGTATCCTACCTGGTTAGCTCAACCTGCTGCTCTTGTTCCCCATAGCAAGCTCATTGATGCACCACCTCATAGTCAAACCATAGAAGATATTTTACAGATTACCAAAGATTATGAACTGGTGATTATACACACCAGTACCCCATCCCTTCCTAATGATGTAAAATGTGCAGCAGCCATTAAACAGCAAAATCCAAGGGCAAAAATTGGCTTTATTGGGGCGCACGTTGCCGTTTTATCCCAAAAAACCCTAGCAGAAAATCCTATTATTGATTTTGTCTGTCGCAATGAATTTGACTACACTTGCAAGGAATTAGCAGAAGGAAAACCCTACAGTGAGATCAAAGGGTTAAGCTATCGTGATCAAATGGGGAATATTCATCATACACCTGAACGGGAATTAATCCATGATTGGGATACAATGCCCAGTGTATTGCCCATTTATCATCGGGATCTTGATATTAATAAATATTTTATTGGTTATCTACTTCATCCTTATATTTCATTTTATACAGGTCGAGGATGTCCTGCCAAATGTAGCTTTTGTTTATGGCCACAAACTATCGGTGGTCATCAATATCGGGCAAAAAGTCCTGATGTAGTGGGAAAAGAAATGGAAAAAGCAAAATATCTCTTTGGAGATAGGGTTAGGGAATATATGTTCGATGATGATACCTTTACGATTGATAAGCAAAGAGCGATCGCAATTAGTGAACACCTAAAACGATTAAACTTAACATGGAGTTGTAATGCCCGTGCTAATTTAGATTATGAGACCTTAAAAGCGCTAAAACAAAATGGTCTCAGATTACTTTTAGTTGGGTTTGAATCAGGAAATCAAGAAATATTAGATGGCATTCGTAAAGGGGTTAAATTAGAAGTGGCTCGTCAATTTATGAAAAATTGTCGTCAGTTAGGGATTAAGGTACATGGTACATTTATTATTGGTCTTCCTCATGAAACAGAAGCAACGATTGAGGAAACTATTCGTTTTGCTTGTGAGGTAAGTCCCCATACCATTCAGGTATCAATTGCAGCCCCTTATCCAGGCACAGAATTATACCGTCAAGCTCAAGAAAATGGCTGGTTTAATGATAACAACCTAGTAGCAGAGTCGGGAATTCAAGTTTCTACTTTAGCCTATCCTAATCTGTCTGCTGCCAAGATTGAGGATGGAGTAGAAAAACTGTATCGTCGATTTTATTTTCGTCCTCACGCGATTATTCCTATTGTACAAGAAATGTTAGGCGATTCTCAAATGTTAAAGCGACGGTTACGAGAGGGAAGGGAATTTTTTGCTTATTTGAGGGAGAGAAAAAACTGATTTAGCGATGAAGTAGAGAGAGTGGGAGGTGTTGGAGATGTGGGGAGGAGAAATACTTACCCTATCTTTACCAGATCCGGTTCATATACCCCAGTTATTAGTTATTTGTTATCAGGTTTGCTGTTTTCAATTATTCCCCCTCTCTGTTTCAACAGATAACCGACAAACCCTCTGACCCCGAAATCTTATATAATATCTTGAAAAGCGAACCCTAGCTTAAATTAAAGACAAACGCAACTTAACTTTATGTCAAAAATTGAAACTCGCACCGAACCAATGGTGCTTAATATGGGGCCACATCATCCCTCAATGCACGGGGTTTTACGCTTAATTGTTACCCTTGATGGGGAAGATGTGATTGACTGTGAACCCGTAATCGGTTATCTTCACCGAGGAATGGAGAAAATTGCTGAAAATCGCACTAATGTGATGTATGTTCCCTACGTTAGTCGATGGGACTACGCAGCAGGAATGTTTAACGAGGCAATTACAGTTAACGCCCCTGAACAATTAGCGGATATTGATGTGCCCAAACGTGCCCAATATATTCGGGTGATTATGCTAGAGCTTAATCGTATTGCTAATCACTTATTATGGTTGGGACCTTTCTTAGCAGATGTAGGCGCACAAACGCCATTTTTCTACATTTTCCGAGAACGGGAGATGATTTACGACCTTTGGGAAGCTGCATCTGGAATGCGACTTATTAATAACAATTACTTCCGCATTGGTGGCGTAGCGGTTGATCTACCCTATGGCTGGGTCGATAAATGTGAAGACTTCTGCGATTATTTCGCACCTAAAGTCGATGAATATGAAAAATTAATTACAAATAACCCCATTTTTCGCCGTAGAGTGGAAGGGATTGGCACAGTTACCCGTGAGGAAGCGGTTAATTGGGGCTTATCCGGTCCAATGTTGCGGGGATCTGGGGTTAAGTGGGATCTCAGAAAAGTCGATCATTATGAGTGTTATGATGATTTTGACTGGGAAGTACACTGGGAAACCGCAGGAGACTGTTTTGCCCGTTATTTAGTCCGTATTCGGGAGATGCGAGAATCAATTAAGATTCTTCGTCAAGCGCTAAAAGGACTACCAGGCGGTCCCTACGAAAACCTAGAGGCCAAGCGGATGGCTGAAGGGAAAAAATCAGAGTGGAATGGCTTTGATTATCAATATATTGCGAAAAAAGTCGCTCCTACTTTTAAAATTCCTGCAGGTGAACATTATGTTCGCTTAGAAAGTGGAAAAGGGGAATTGGGGATCTTTATTGTGGGTAACAATGATGTCTTCCCCTGGCGCTGGAAAATCCGTGCCCCAGACTTCAATAATTTACAGATTCTGCCTCATCTTTTGAAAGGGGTAAAAGTTGCCGATATTATGGCAATTTTGGGCAGTATTGATGTGATCATGGGATCAGTTGATCGGTAAGTTCTTTAGTAATGGGCGCAAATATTAGGCGCAATGGGCGCAAACCTTGCGCCCCTACCAGTATCTACCCTTAAATTCTGTATCGTGAGGCTATTTTTTCGAGATGAGCTTGACTTTCGTGGAGCATTTGAGATCGGCTATCTGAGGTATTATCTAAGTTAGGAACAAGCTTGCGAGCGTGTAAGGTCATGTGAAGTTGTAAGTTTGCGACATACTCACGGATTTCTGGGTGAGTGTTCTCAGTTTCGGATGACATCATCTGCATGATCTAAAATCCTCCTTGTGATAATGTGGGCGGAACTTTATTCAACCTATCATGGTTTTCTTTGTTAGCGATTAGTTCGATACATTTTGCAATATTTGAGATAAGTATTAATACTTAAACTAGGGCTTTTATGGTTTGAATCATCCTACTCTACTCTAAAATAAGCAAGCGCTCTAAAACATCCTCAATTTGATAGGGACAAGAGACAGGAAACTCTAAATCAGTTTCTTTAGCTGCATTTAACCGTGCATTACGATAGGCTTTTTTAAGCCACTCTTCAGCTAAATAACGACGCAAGCTAGGGCTATCTTCAAGATAATCGCTGATATTATTACGCTCTCTTTCGATGGTTATCATCCAGCTTTTAGAGCGCTTTTGAGGTTGATAATCCCATTTCAGAAGATGGTGTAAAATCAAGCGAATACTGCTTAATAGTTTGTCTCGTTCCCGCTTTGACAAATCTCTTACTTCCTCGACTAAATTTTTAATATCAAGCTGGGAGAATTGGCCAGTTTCTAATAAATTGGCCATGGTTTCAGCCCAAAGTCCATAATCACTTTCATAAAGAGGTTTCATTAGATTTTGTTTGAGTGTTGCTGTCTAAATCTGCGACTTAATATAATTATATCCCTGAGCAAAGGAAAAAAGAATTTGACAATTCAACTGTTTAAGCGCTGCAACAATATCGCTATTACCAAAATCTTTAGAGTTGCGGTTAAGAAAACAAGCGCTTGAAGGTGGAGACGCAGATAAATGAGCAATAATTGAAGAATAGACGATCGCATCTTGGGAACTTAAGCTATATTGTTGTTCATTGTCATAAGTTTTGCTTAAAATATTAGTGTTTAAGGGAATGATTTCTGAGATATTTAATAATTCATCTTGATAGGTTTTAAAACGGTTTCTTTGTTCTTCATTACTTTGAATTAATAGTTGATTAATAGTAGTCTTAATATTATCAACGGATTCTGTATAAGAAATAGAACGAGAAAGTTGTTTCAGTTCATCATTTAATTTTGTATGTAAATCTCGACGACGTTTTGCTTGACGAATCAGGGTATCAAAGGGTTCAGTTAAGCTATAAGCAGGAATAATTAATTGAATTTGATTAGTTTCGCACAAATCAACAATACTTTCACAACTGGAAAATTCTTCTTGTTGAAAAGCCAATTCTAAGACAAAATTTGTTTCAATATACACCTTCACGCTGTTACCTCATATAGTAAATGACCATCTACAATTGCACTATATAAGCCTGATTCTATCAGCCAATTTTGTGATAATTCAATTATCTTGTGTTCTTGAGGACTATCCATATTCTTTCTTAACCATGAAGCAATAATTAATTGAAGACTGCTTTTCGCAATTTCATGATCAGAGATTTTAACTTTTTCATAGATTTGATCAAGCATCGGACGAGCATCTATGATATAAGTAGGCTGACTATCTTTTTGTTGTAAATCTTTTTTTGTCCACAAGTAAAATGTATCAGGAAAAGCCATTAAAAAATAGGGAACGTTCGGTACTTTTTCAGAAGAGAAAATGTTTTTTCTAAAAGCAACAACCCAATCAGGAGTTGTCTTTAATTTGGTTTTCACTTCAACAATCAGAACTAATTCATGATGAGGATTATAAACACCTATATCCCAGACAAAACGATTACTAGCAAGCATTTTTGTTAGCCTCCAAAAATCTATAATTTGCTCTGATAAATTAAGAGATAAAGGTGGGCGAAGCCCACCCTACCTGTTTAACGTTTAACTAATTTCTTAGTGGATACTTTCCGCAGTCGGACAGACTCTGGGGTTACTTCGACTAATTCATCCGATCCAATATATTCTAGCGCTCGTTCTAAGCTCATTTCGACGGGCGCTTGTAACTGTACTAATTCATCTCCTGTTGCAGAACGATGGTTGGTTAATTGTTTGGTTTTACAGACATTTAATTCTAAGTCTTGGGGACGGTTATGTTCACCAACAATCATTCCTTTATACACTTTAGTCCCTGGTTCAATAAAGAACACACCCCGATCTTCTGCATTTTTCAGTGCATAAAATGTAGCAGTTCCTTCTTCAAAGGCAGTGATAACCCCATTGTAACGGGTTTCTAGTTCACCAGCAATGGGACGATATTCCCAGAAACTGTGGTTCATAATGCATTCTCCCCGTGTAATGCGGATAAAATCACCTCGGAAGCCAATTAATCCCCGTGCAGGAACAATAAACTCTAATTGAGTCCGTCCATTGATCCCTGTTTGCATATCCTGCATTTCTCCTTTACGTTGTCCCAAGCGTTCAATACAGCTTCCTACTGCTTCTTCGGGGACATCTAAGACAAGATATTCAAAGGGTTCGTAGGGTTGACCATTGACTTCACGGTAAATTACCTGTGGCTGAGAGACTTGGAACTCAAAGCCTTCTCGTCGCATATTTTCGATTAAAATGCCTAAGTGCAGTTCTCCACGACCAGATACGAGGAATTGATCTGCTGATTCTCCATCTGCGACTCGTAAGGCCACATTGGTTTCTAATTCCCGTGTTAAGCGATCGCGGATTTGACGAGAGGTCACAAAATTGCCTTCAAGTCCCGCAAAAGGAGAATTATTAACGGAAAAGGTCATTTGGAGGGTGGGTTCATCCACACTAATAAGGGGGAGAGCTTTGGGATCATCGGGGGTAGTAATGGTTTCCCCAATGTTAGCATCACCAAATCCAGCGACGGCTACGATATTGCCAGCGCTTGCTTCTGCTAATTCCACTCGTTTTAAGCCTTCAAAGCCCAATAATTTGCTAATTTTAGCTTTAACAATCTTACCATCTTCTTTGACTAAGGCGGCTTGTTGACCTGCTTGAATGACTCCGTTATGAATACGACCAACCACAATACGACCTAAGTAATCAGAATAATCAAGGGTTGTTACCTGTAATTGTAGGGGTTGGGAGGGATCGCCTGCTGGTGGGGGAACGTGGTGTAAAATAGCTTCAAACAGGGGTTTCATATCTTCCCCTTCTTCTTCTATAGTCTCTTTAGCATAGCCTTGTAAACCTGACGCATAGAGACTGGTAAAGTCACATTGATCATCGTCTGCACCTAATTCTACGAAAAGGTCAAATACTTTATCAATCGCTGCATCAGGGTCAGCATTGGGGCGATCAATCTTATTAACAACGACAATTGGTCGTAATCCCTGTTCTAGCGCTTTTTTTAGGACAAAACGGGTTTGGGGCATGGGTCCTTCATTAGCATCTACAATGAGGATACAACCATCGACCATTCCTAAAACTCGTTCTACTTCTCCCCCAAAGTCTGCGTGACCTGGGGTATCTACAATATTAATTAAGGTATCTTGGTAGCTAACGGCGGTATTTTTCGATAAGATCGTGATGCCTCGTTCCCGTTCTAAATCATTGGAGTCCATCACGCAGTCGGGAACATCTTCTCCTTCCCGAAAGATACCAGATTGTTTGAGGAGGGCATCAACAAGGGTTGTTTTACCGTGATCAACGTGGGCAATGATAGCGACGTTACGAATGGGAAGAGACATAGGTAGTTTTTGCTCGAAATTAACAATTTAAGGGTTAACTGTGTGGGAATCTCAGGATGATTTAAGATTCCACGGAGGAGTCAAACATTTTGCAATGTTTCTTAATAAATTGTAGCTTAGGGGTGGCTAAATTGACGAAATTATGAATTGAATTATGAATTATGAATTGAATTATGAATTATGAATTATGAATTATGAATTGGGAGTTGTTTATAAGATTGTCTTGATATAATAACTTTTTTGATGATAGATATTAACTATCATAAAATGTCAGAAAAACGGTTAACTAAAATTAGTCGATTTCTCAGTTATCATTTACGCCATGCGCCTGAAAAGTTAGGATTAGAGCTACAACCAGGGGGCTGGGTATCGGTGGTTAAACTGTTGAAAGCAGCACATTCTCGTCAGTTTCCCATAACGCTGACTGAATTAGAGAGGGTTGTTCAACAAAATGAGAAAAAGCGCTTTTCTTTTGATGAGACTAAAACCAAAATTAGAGCCAATCAAGGACATAGTGTAACGATTGATTTACAACTGATTCCACTTATTCCTCCTCCTATTTTATATCATGGAACTCATCGAAAGGCCGTTAAGAAAATTCTGAAGGAAGGGTTAAAGAAAATGTCTCGCCATCATGTTCATTTATCAGATAATAAGGAAACGGCTAGTCAGGTGGGCGCTCGTCGGGGGAAACCTGTCATTTTTCAAGTGAATGCTCAACAGATGACTGAGGATAGTCTCTTATTTTATTGTTCTGATAATAATGTTTGGTTGGTTGATTATGTTGCTCCTCAATATTTAAGTTTATTAGGATAATGAGCTTGTGTGAATCTACTCTTCAAAGGGTAAAGAAAAGACAAAATTGGGTAAAATATCTTCTCCATTTAACTCAATGGGAAATTTAACCACTTCAACGGATAGGTTTGAGCGATAAATTTCTACTTCTTGAGCATGAGTATTAATTAACCAGCCTAATTTTAAGCCACTATTTAAGTATTCTTGCATTTTCTCTTGTAACGGTTTGAGTTGGTCGGTTTTAGAGCGAAGTTCGATGACAAAATCAGGACAAATAGGGGGAAACTTTTCTCGCTCTTCTAGGGTTAATTGATTCCATCTTTCTAATTTTATCCATGCTGCATCAGGGGAGCGCTTTCCCCCATTCGGTAAGCGAAATACAGTAGAAGAGCTAAAAACTTTACCTAATTTAGTTTGACGATTCCAATTCCCAAGATCAATAATTAAATTGGCTTCTCTTTCGCCACTAATTCCACCAATTGGGGGCATAATTAGCAATTCTCCTTGTGCAGTTTCTTCTAAATTCCAATCAGGATTTGCCTGACATAAATAGTTAAATTGTTCATCTGTGAAATGAACATCTTTAAGGTTTAAGATGATTGGGGTTTCAATGAGCATTATTATTTCCTAATTCATTCTTAACTTCTTTTTAGTTTAACACTATTAATTTACATTACTACAATAGACTGTCTGTGCTATGGTATCAAAGAATGCTATCATGAGATCAGTGCATCAATCTGGGGGATAAATGCAGACACTGGTTGGAACAAACAACGGTTAGGGGGAATATGACGGGAGGGCTGAATGCAAAACAGCGTCGTACACTGGAGGCTATCTTTACAAACCCTGTTCGAGCAGATATTGTTTGGACAGATATTGAAGGTCTATTCGTCGCATTAGGAGCAATTGTCAGTCAGGGTAAGGGCTCACGGGTGAGAGTTGCCTTAAATGGTGCAAAATCTGTGTTTCACGAACCCCATCCTCAGAAAGAAACCAAAAAGGGCGCTGTCAGAAGTGTCAGAGATTTTTTGGAACAAGCTGGTATTACTCCTGAGTCTGAAACATGACCGCTAGTTGATGTCTGTTAGGGTAGGCAAAATTGAGCTTACCACTCTAAAATTCCCAAGATATGATTTTAATTCTTAATCTAACCCATTTAATGTTTAATTCTATCCTTCTCTTTTCTACTAAGACTCTCAATCAATCTATGCTAACTTACAAAGGCTATACTGGACAAATCGAAATCGATACCGAACATAAAATGCTCTTTGGCCGAGTTATTGACATTAAAGATGTGATTACGTTTCAAGGAGAGACTGTAGAGGAAGCGTGTCAAGCGTTTAAAGATTCTATTGATGATTATTTGGAATTTTGTGAAGAATTAGGCGAAACACCTAATAAACCTTTTTCGGGAAAGCTTCATTTTCGGACGACCCCAGAAATTCATCGTCAAATTACCCTAGCTGCAACTAAAGCAGGGAAAAGTATTAACCGATGGATGGAAGATGTTTTGCAAAAAGCGGTTCAAAACAATTAAAAAAGGAAAATGAAAGAATTTCAGGAATATCTAGGAAAACAGTTATCTTTAATTACTGAAATAGAGCAATCTCAAAAAGCAGTTCTTTGATGTAAGTGCGATTACTTTAAAAGGGGGCGGTTTCATCAACTTTACCCTTAATCTACTTTGTTAATATAAAATTTACATTTTCTGGCTA
Organism: Microcystaceae cyanobacterium; assembly: GCA_051439665.1. GTDB lineage: Bacteria > Cyanobacteriota > Cyanobacteriia > Cyanobacteriales > Microcystaceae > JBGTGT01. The sequence goes on from JBFRWQ010000197.1 coordinate 13,927, forward strand.
TGACATAGACATTTGTTGTAAATAATGGACAATTTCTTTTTCATTATGACTTAAGCTAGAAAACTGTTTTTTACAGACTTTTAAGAGCTTTTTAATCCCTTTTTTACTGAGTTTACTTTCATCTTGGAAAATAGTAATAGGATGAAATTGATTTCCCCATTTTTCAAATTGCAAAAGGGAAATTGTTGCTTCTTTAACTCTATTCTCATTAGTAATTGCATAAATATAGAGTGGTCTTTCTAAATTATTTATACAACAGTCAACCTCATATAATGCCTCTGGATCATGTTCTTCATCAGACCAATCAAAAGTATATCTTTCTTTAGGAAAGTTTTCTTGAATTAAATGTCTAAAGTCTTCATAAAAAGTTGATTTAACTCTTTCTCTTGATAAATAGCTAACATCAGATATTTTTAGTAAAGCCTGAATATATCTATATAATGCACTTCCATATTCATTACTATTGTGAATAATAACGATTAATTCACCGTATCTATCTTGAACTTGAAAGTCATGTAACGCATAATCAATTAATTGTTTACGAGTTCCAGCCATTAAGTCTGCTGAATCTATACAATAACTTAAGTGCATAAATGTATGACCTTCATCAGAAATTACCCATTGATTTGGTTCTTTTTTCAAAACAATACTTAAATGATCACCATCATCAAAACGAAAGGGAGTGAAAACTCGAAAACGATTTGTTCCCTCTTCTATAAGACGGATTTCTTCACAGACTTTTCTTTTAAATTCTTGAATAATAGTGTCTGTAATCATCATTTTAGTTTAACTAAATAATTCTAGTTGAGGGTTATAAGGTTTAATAAATCCACAATCTATTATCATACATTCAATCGCTTCTCTCAAATCAGTAAATCTGTCAGTGGGTTGAGCATAACCCTCTTCTGTTCCCTTTTTTCCTTGATTTTTAATTTGATATCTTTCAGTTGCTGTATGAATATGGAAATCATAAAATGTTTCTCCTTCAATAGTATTAGTATGCTCATGAGATTTTCCATCATAACGTTTGAGATGAAATAAAGTTGGATAATCTCTAGGATAAACGCCTAGAATGACTGAAAAATCCCAAGGATTGAAGCGACTCTGACGCAAAATTACTCTAAATCTATTTTGATTGTCGCCCATAATTTGCAATCGTCCTTCTTTAGATGACCCTCTTGAATTAAGCTTGAGATTAATTTTAGACTCCCAATCTGAAGGTAGTTTTTTAGATTCATTGATTAAATCATCAATTTATTGATCTGAATATTTAACCACTTGTATTTTTATTTAAGATTGGTGAATTAGATATTAGCATTTTAATGGAATAAGGAATGTTTTTTTAACAACATCTTTACATCCTAGTTTAAAAGAGATCATAGCTTTTAAGATAATTGACTCATTAATCTTAACAAAGCTAGGCATATATTGTTATAAAAAAATCTTATCAAAAGGGGAAAGCCGCTTCAACTTTCCCCTATCATCATTTAATCTTACTCTGCTCCTTCAATGGGTGCAAAACCCTGGCGCTGGATATTCTCCGTTACATGACGAGGTTCGAGGAATTGCAGCAAATAGTCGGGTCCTCCTGCTTTAGATCCTACTCCCGATAGTTTAAACCCACCAAAGGGTTGACGGGCTACAATTGCACCTGTAATCCCTCGGTTAATATAAACGTTCCCCACTTCAAATTCTTGGGTAACTCGTTCAATATGATGGGGAGTACGGGAATATAAGCCCCCTGTTAAGGCATAATCGGTACTATTAGCAATGGTTAAGGCTTCATCAAAGGTTTTCGCCCGAATAACCGCCACAACGGGTCCAAATATTTCTTCTTGGGCAATCTTGGCATCAGGGGCAATATTACCGATAATGGTGGGAGAAACATAGTATCCCGTATCAGGAACGGGCATTTCTAGCGCTAAGTCTCCTTCTTGTTTCCCTATCTCAATATACTCCTTAATGCGTGCCTGTGCTGTCCCATCGATCACCGGTCCCACTTGGATGGAAGGGTTAGCAGTGTCTCCTACATTCAAAGAACGAGTGGCTTCGACAAAGCGCTCCATAAAATGATCATAGACGGGATCTAAGACAATGACACGAGAACAGGCTGAACATTTTTGCCCTGTGTAGCCAAAGGCGGAAAAGACGGTCCCAGCCACAGCTTGGTCTAAATCTGCACTCTCATCGACGATAATGGCGTTTTTACCCCCCATTTCAGCAATCACTCGTTTTAAGTGTTGCTGGCCAGGTTGTACAATGGCTGCTTCGGCATAGATACGACATCCTACTTCTCGTGAGCCAGTAAAGGCAATTAAATGTACGTCTTTATGCTTAACCATCTGTGCGCCAACCTGTGATCCTTTACCAGGGACAAATTGAAACACACCTTGGGGAATTCCTGCTTCCACTAGAATTTCGGCAATTTTGGCGGCAATAACCGTAGAGGTTTCTGCTGGTTTGAGTAGGGTACAATTACCCGTCACTAAGGCAGCCACCGTCATTCCTGTCGCAATGGCAAAGGGAAAGTTCCAGGGAGAGATCACAAGGGCGATTCCACGAGGTTGATAGAGATAACGGTTGTTTTCTCCTGCAATATCGTAGTTGACTCCTTGATCTAAGCGCTCCATTTCAGCAGCATAGAAGCGACAAAAATCTATCGCTTCGGAGATTTTCGCATCTGCCTGTGGGATTATTTTTCCGACTTCCACACAGATCCAAGCTGATAATTCATGGCGACGGCGCTCCATAATGTCAGCAGCTTTACGCAGGAT
>JBFRWQ010000198.1:0-2936 GCA_051439665.1 Microcystaceae cyanobacterium
GGTTAAGACACTGAAAATAATCTTTCCTGTGGCTCGATCTAAACAATAAACAGTTTGTTCTAAGTTATCTGTTACCCACAATTCTTCCTCTAAAACCGTAATATTTTCTACGCCGATACCAGGGGCATAAAAATGAGTAATTTCCTTACCGGTTTCCCGATTTAAAACTAAGATTTTACCTTGACGATGACAAGAAACATAAAGGGTTGACTCCCAAACGCCAATTCCATTTATCCCCTCATCTAAACTACAAAAAACCTCTGGCTTAAAAGAGGACTCAGATAAAGAACAAGTGTAGATCGTTCTTCCTGTACTAAACCATAGGGTATCGTCTTGAATGGCTAACCCTGTCGCACCAATAAATTCTTGCCATTGAGTCGAATTTAAGATGTGTGTATGATTGGTTAAGGGATCGATTTCTACTAAATAGCCATTTTTAGCGTCAATTGCCCATAATTTATCATCTTTAAAAGTAATGCCATAAATCGACGACGCTCCAATCGGTCGAATGGTTTTGTTAGAGAGGGAAGCTGTTAGTGGGATGGAGGGAGGAGTATCGAGCATCATAAACTGTTAAGCATCTAAATTTGGTTGCGGGGACAGGCAGGAGGCAGGGGGCAGGAGTAATTACTAATACTAATACCCAGTTTAAATGCGTCTTAGCTTACTGAGATTAAAATAGTAAGAGCTATGACATTGTAGCTAATTTTCTAAATTTTATAACAAAGGGAAGGGTGAATAAAATGCTCAGGCTGAACGATTATTTCTAGTTTTTCACCAAAATGCTAAATAATGTATCAAATCGACATCCCTGTCCGTATTTTAGATAAAATTAAGTTAGGCTAATCTATTCGTATAATCCTCAAATTACAGTATAGGCATTGGGACAGGCTTTATGAGCGATCGCATTTTTCTCTACGACACCACCCTCAGAGATGGGGCGCAACGGGAAGGCATTTCCCTTTCTCTGGCAGATAAGCTCAAAATTGCTCGTAAATTAGATAAAATGGGGATTCCCTTTATTGAAGGGGGATGGCCAGGGGCAAATCCCAAAGATGTCACATTTTTCTGGAAATTACGGGAAGAACCTCTCACTCAAGCGGAAGTAGTAGCTTTTTGTTCAACTCGTCGCCCCAAAGTTAAAGTAGCAGAAGATCGAATGTTACAGGCGATTTTAAATGCGGAAACCCGATGGGTAACTATTTTTGGTAAATCTTGGGACCTCCACGTCACCGAAGGGTTAAAAACCACCCTAGATGAGAATTTAAACATGATTGGGGAAACTATAGAATATCTTCGTAGCCAAAACCGTCGGGTGATTTATGATGCAGAACATTGGTTTGATGGCTATGCAGCTAATCCTGATTATGCCCTAAAAACCCTGAAAACTGCCTTAGATGCAGGGGCAGAATGGTTAGTCTTTTGTGATACGAATGGGGGAAGACTGCCCCACGAAATTAATTCTACTGTTCTATCAGTCATTGAGGGCTTAAATTTAAACCTTTCTGACTCAAACGCCCCCCAATTAGGCATTCACACCCATAATGATGCAGGAACAGCCGTAGCCAACGCTTTAGCTGCTGTTCAAGGAGGGGTTCGTATGGTGCAAGGTACAATTAATGGCTATGGGGAACGATGTGGCAATGCCAATCTCTGTACCTTGATTCCTAATTTACAATTAAAGATGGGTTATGATTGCCTGAATTCTGATCAGTTAACGGAATTAACCGCTAGTAGCCGATTAATCAGTGAAATGGTCAATTTAGCACCTGATGACCATGCTCCCTATGTGGGGCGCTCTGCTTTTGCCCATAAAGGCGGCATTCATGTCTCGGCTGTGCAACGGAATCCTTTAACTTATGAACATATTAAACCAGAAGAAATTGGCAATGTACGTCGCATTGTTATTTCCGAGCAAGCAGGGTTAAGTAACGTTCTCTCGAAAGCGAAAGTATTTGGCATTGATTTAAACAAAGAAGATGCAGCCTGTCGGCAAATTTTAGAGCGCTTAAAAGAATTAGAGGGACAGGGTTATCAATTTGAAGCAGCAGAAGCCAGTTTTGAACTGTTAATGCGTCAAGCGCTGGGACAACGACAGAATTTATTTCATATTAAGGGCTTTCAAGTTCACTGTGATATGTTGCAAGTCGATGAAGAGAGTAACGCCCTAGCAACAATTAAAGTAACAGTAGATGAACAAGATTTATTAGAAGTAGCCGAAGGAAATGGTCCTGTATCAGCGCTTGATCGTGCCTTACGCAAGGCGTTAACCAATTTTTACCCTCAAATTGCCAATTTTCACTTAACAGACTATAAGGTGAGAATTTTAGACGGTACAGAGGGGACAGCAGCCAAAACTCGTGTCTTAGTAGAGTCAACCAACGGGAAGCAGCGATGGACGACGGTAGGGGTTTCGGGGAATATTTTGGATGCGTCTTATCAAGCAGTGGTTGAAGGGATTGAATATGGTTTAATGTTGCAGTCGGATGCTTTTAACCAAGAGAGTAAATTGCTCACTAATGTCATTTCAGTAACCAGTAACCAGTGACTAAGCTGTTAAGTACTAAATTAGATTAGGGAGACAGGCAGGGGGCAGAAGGCAGAAGGCAGGAATAGATAATTAATTCATAGCGAATTGTCATCTTATCCTCCTAATCAGAGCAGATATCGCACTCTTTAATCTTTCTGACGCTTTTGCAATTTTTCCTGAATTGCTTTTTCTATTTTAAGATCAAAATCAGGATCACCCACTTTTGTAATAACTTCTCTTGGTTGATCATTTCGTCTTTCTAAATAAGCTTGTAAAGCCGATTGCTCATTTTTATGTTCTAAAAAGTATTGTCTTAAGGCTTCATCTGACATGGTGGCATAATTAATCTTAGACATTACATTACTTCTCCTGCTGGTGTAATTTGAACTTCAATGTCCTCCTCATC
>JBFRWQ010000199.1:0-9834 GCA_051439665.1 Microcystaceae cyanobacterium
CCCCTGTTGATTTAGCGATCGCAGAATTTATCCTCAAACAACGATTTGAATTATGAATTGTGAATTATGAATTATGAATTGTAAATTATGAATTATGAATTGTAAATTATGAATTAAAACCCTTTCTGTAAAAAAGATTGGGGTTTTTAACTGTTAAACATGATTCTCCTAACTTTATGGTGATAAGCAAAACTTCTACATTGTAGGATGGGTTAGGTACGCAGATCGCTTTTAGGGGAACTTTATAGCTTTTGATTTGTACCGTAACCCATCACAGGCTAATTGTATTTTTTTATACACTCTCCACCATCATGTTGGGAGAACCAATGTTTATATCTATACATCAACAGTATAGTTATCATAATTGATTTCGACCACATCTCCTGAAACGAGTTTGCGGCCACGACGGGTTTCGGTGACACCGTTTACTTTAACGTCCCCATTTTGAATGCGATATTTTGCTTCACCGCCCGTTTGTGCTAATCCTAATTTTTTGAGAAATTGATCAAGTTTGATGTAATTAGATAGTTGAGTCATTTGTGTCAGTTGTTAAGTATTAATGGAGAATTTTAATTCATAATTTACAATTCATAATTCATAATTCATAATTCATAATTTACAATTCATAATTTACAATTCATAATTCATAATTCATAATTCACAATTCATCCCCTTCCCTGCTAACCATCCCGTTGTCCAAGCATTTTGAAAGTTAAACCCCCCTGTTATCCCATCAATATCTAGAATTTCTCCTGCGAAAAATAACCCAGAACAAATTTTACTCTCCATCGTCTTAAAATCAATTTCTTTGAGGCTAACTCCACCACAGGTCACAAATTCATCTTTAAAGACCCCTTTAGCTGTAATTTTATATTGTCCATTTTGCAAAGCATTAAGTAATAAATTAAGTTGTTTTTTCGATAAATCTGACCAATTGGTTTTCAATCCAATACCAACTGATTGAATTAAAGATTGCCACAAGCGCTTAGGTAATTTAATCGGTGAAAAGCTACTGATCTGTTTCCGAGAGGATGTTTCTTTAACCGTTAAAAGAGACTGGCGTAAGGTATCAGGATGTTGCTCAGGTAGCCAATTGATTTTTAAAGGGATTTGATAGTGACAATCATGTAAAACTCTTGCTCCCCATGCTGATAACTTTAACACAACCGGTCCACTAAGTCCCCAATGGGTAATCAATAATGCACCTCTTTGTTTTAATGCTTTTTTACCTGTTTGCAGTAGGGTTAACTCTACATTATCAACTGTAATCCCTTCTAGTCCTTGTAAACATTGATCCTTAATCGTAAAGGTAAATAAAGAGGGAACAGGTGGAATAATGGTATGTCCTAATTGTTTAGCCCATTGATAACCCGATGGATGACTTCCCGTCGTAATTAATAAGCGAGCGCTTGACAATATTTTCCCTGATTTTAAGGTAACGATGAACCGATTATTTTCTTTCTTCACGGTTTTTACCCTTGCTTCTGTTTGTAGGTTAACTCCTATTTCCTCTGCTGTATTGACTAAGCAGTTAACAATCGTAGCAGAATTATCACTCTTGGGAAACATTCGTCCGTCGGCTTCGGTTTTTAATTCTACCCCTCTCCCAGTAAACCAAGCGACTGTATCTTTGGGTTGAAAGCGACTAAACGCTCCTCTTAAGGCTTTATTCCCTCTAGGGTATGCCTGAACTAACTCAATGGGGTCAAAACAATGATGGGTGACATTACAGCGCCCACCCCCTGAAATTCGCACCTTGGTGAGGGGAGTGTTTAGCGCTTCTAACAGTGTTACCTGAGCATTAGGGTAGGTTAATTTAGCGGTAATTGCGCCAAAAAAGCCCGCCGCTCCTCCTCCAATCACTATCATGGTCAAACTTGAGTTCATTAGTATTCAGTCTCAAGAAAAAAATTCTGGGGTTCTCTCCCAGAGCAGATAAGATATTAAGTAGAAGCGATCTGCTTAAGGCAAAGGCGATCGCTTCTGAACAACACAAAACAATAAAGTAAGATTGATAGGGGCGTTGTCGAGACAATTACTGGACTTCCCCCTTATTTTCTGCCCAAGGGGTTAGTCTCTCAGAAAATGCCTTATTCTTCATCTGGTGCGCCAACTTGTTTTAGATGAATATGTTTTCGTCCTAGCGTAATTTCAAACTCATCTCCTGGTTGTAATCCCATTTGTTTAGTGTAAGCTGAACCAATCAGTAAGTTACCATTGGATTGCACACTAATGCGGTAACTGGCGGAGCGCCCACCTCTTCCTTGTCCACTAACGGGACTATCAAGATCTAGTCCTTCTGCATCAAGAAGTGCATTGAGAAACTTCATCATGTTGACCCGTTTTAGGCCATTTTTAGTGGTTGTCCAATAGCCACATTCCGCCGCTTTGTCTTCTTTACTGAGGTTTTCGAGTTCTTTGACTTTATCAAGTAATGCTTGACCAGTTAAGGGTTCCATAATTTACGATAGACCTTATAGGGTAACTAAACAGTGAATTGAGTAGAGATAACTCCAACCGAGAACATTATTGCTGTTGCAAAATATACTTAGATTATTGTTGGTCTCTATTTTTATCTTACACACAAAAAGGGATTTTTTGACAACTTTTAATCAGAGTCAATGATAATTAATGAATGATTAACTACCCAAATAGAAATCCAGATGGTTAATCGACCGTGACAAGATGGCTATCTAGGGACATTCGTTCCTTGACCCCTGACAACTTAGACATCCATCCTTTTTAATGGAGCAATCAGAAAATCTCACCTAAAATGATCACAATGAAGCTAACAACTCGTAGTCATTATAGTGTCAAAGCCCTTTTAGATCTCAGTCTGCAACCCAATTATGGACCCGCTTCAGTAAAAGCGATCTCAACTCGCCAGGAGATACCTGCTCCCTACTTAGAAAAACTATTGATAGAAATGCGGCGAGCGGGTTTAGTTCTTTCCCATCGTGGCCCTCAAGGAGGGTATCAATTAGCAGCCAATCCGAGTCAAATTTCTTTGGGTCAAATCTTAGAAGCAGTGGGAGAAACAATCAACCCCCTTCCCCATCATCAACCAAAAGATGAGATAGCAGAAGATTGGGTGACTCATAGCCTTTGGCAGCGCCTACATCATAAACTCAAAGAAGCGTTATATCAGATCACCTTAGCCGATCTCTATTATGATGCAAGAAGTTGGCAAGCTTCCCAAGGGGATAAAATCAGTTTTGTTGTTTAGAGGAAAAGTGACATGACAAATCAGCAATCATCGTCTGTGTATGAAGGGGGATGTCACTGTGGGGCGGTACGCTTCAGAGTGAAAATTACTTGCTTTGAAGCGATCGACTGTAATTGTTCTATCTGTCGTAAAAAAGGATTTCTCCATTTGATTGTTCCCCCCGAACAATTCACCTTAATTAAAGGAGAAGATGCTTTAACTACCTATCGCTTTAATACCAAAACGGCTCAACATTATTTTTGCCGAATCTGTGGGATTCATCCCTTTTATAGACCCCGTTCCCATCCTGATCATATCGATATCAATATACACTGCATTGATAATATTGAACTTTCTCAGTTTAAAATACAGCCCTTTGATGGTGAAAATTGGGAAGAGAATATAACTCAAATTCAAGATAATGTCAAGGAATGATAGTGGAAAGTAAAGCGGCGATCGCTCTGGTGGGGGCAGCGCTCCTAGACTATATAATAGGTGATCCTTGGGGCTGGATTCATCCCGTTCAAGTGATGGGTTGGTTTATTTCCCACCTAAGCCAATTACTCATTACTCATTGTCCCCAAAAATGGCAACGTCGTCTAGGGGGTATTGCCCTTGGCTTAACAATAATTATTGGCAGTGGTCTAAGTGGATGGTTACTGATTACTGTGGCCACTCGTCTTCATCCCTTACTCGGATTATTATTAGAAATTATTTTACTAGCCAGTTGTTTCGCTGGACGAAGTTTACGGTTAGCTGCTTTGGATGTTCTCGCTCCCTTAAAAGAAGGAAACCTTGTCATAGCAAGGCAAAAATTGAGTCAATATGTGGGACGAGATACAGAACAGCTTTCTCAAGCGGAAATACTACGGGCAACGGTGGAAACCGTGGCGGAAAATGCCATAGATGGTGTTACCAGTCCTCTTTTTTATGCCATTCTTGGTCTAATTTTTCCAGCGATCGGAAGCGCTCCTTTCGCCCTTGCTTATAAAGCTTCTAGTACATTAGATTCTATGATTGGCTATCGCCGAGAACCCTACACAGACATTGGTTGGTTTAGCGCTAAATTAGAAGACTTATTAACATGGTTTCCCTGTCGGTTAACGGTACTAAACTTGGCTGTCTTATCAGGGAAACCGAAAACTGTTTTATCTATTTGTTATCGAGATGCGCCCCAAGATCCGAGTCCTAATTCAGGGTGGAGTGAAGCGGTTTATGCAGGAATTTTAGGGGTGCAATTAGGAGGAAAGAACACTTACCAGGGAGAGGTGAAGATGAAGCCCCTATTAGGCGATCCTTTGTCCCCTATCACCCCAGAAACGGTGACAGATGGGTTGAATTTAACTCGCATTGTTTATCTGTTATGGTTGGGGTTATCAGTGATCACTAATCAGTTAACAGTGATTCTCTCTGTCCTTTTATCCCCTGATTTTCCTAACTATCTGTAACCTTTGCCCACCCTACAAGACCATAATATCGAAATATTAAGAATAATGACCTCTAATAACGATAAAAGTTATTTTATCTTTAAAAGATCTTATATTCATGGAATTAATTCAAATAACCGCTAAATCCTTAAATGAAGCTTGTCGGAAATTATGAGCGTCGTTAATTAAATCATTTTGTTTTTAGTTTATCTTTAAGAAAACTTGTATATTGGTATATATTGGTAAGGACGATTTACTATGAAAATTCAAGATTACTTCAACATTCTTTCCTCGGACGATATCCGCATCAAAGGCAGCCGTATTGGGATAGAAAGCGTTCTTTACGAATATATTTATCGTGGCAAAACCCCTGAAGAAATTGCACAGCAATTTGAAACGATTACCCTAGAACAGGTTTACGCAACCATTCTTTACTATCTACACAACAAAGAGGAAGTCAGCACTTATTTAGCTGACTGGATAGAGTTTGGTTATCAACAACGGCAAGAACAAAAACAGAATCCTTCTCCTACTCGACAGAGGTTTCGTCAGATGAAAGCGGCAAGCAGATGTTCAGCAGAAGCTAACTGAATCAGTGAGCATGATATGACGATCCAATACTTACTAGATGAGCATATCGCCTCGCTGTATCGAATTCAACTGATGCGCCAAGCACCAGATCTTGTTGTCAGAATGATTGGCGATCCAGATGCTCCTCCTAAAGGAACTCTAGATCCAGAGATTTTAATCTGGTGTGAAGCTCGTAATTTCATCTTAGTCACTAACAATCGGAAATCTATGCCAAAACACTTGGCAGATCATATTGCAGAAGGACACCATATACCAGGTATTTTGATTATCGATCCCGCCAAAAATATTGGTGAAACTCTAACGGAGTTAATTATCATTGCTGAAGCTTCCTTCCCCAAAGAATATCAAGACCGCATAGAATACCTACCATTGAGTGACTAAAAAGATGGAGAGTTCTGGAGTTATCAATGAATCCACCTAATCTTAAATTAATCGATCGCTTACTCCAAGTCATTGAACAGGAAATTGTCCCCCTCACCGAAGAAGGGGTAAAAAAAGGTAATAAACTCTTTGGTGCAGCCATTCTCCGCAAAGATGACCTTTCAACAGTAATTGCCAGTACCAACCACGAAACAGAAAACCCTCTTTGGCATGGTGAAGTCCATACCATCAAGAAACTCTATGAATTGCCCCCTCAAAGTCGTCCTAAGCCCAAAGATTGCCTATTTTTAGCCACTCACGAACCCTGTCCCCTCTGTTTATCTGCCATTACTTGGGGGGGCTATGATAATTTTTATTATCTTTTTAGCTATGAACAATCCCGTGATTCTTTTAATATTCCCCATGATCTGAGGATTTTAAAGGCGGTTTTTAAGCAAGATGCAGGGAACTATGCCCAAGAAAATGAGTACTGGACATCTTATGATTTAGTAAAATTGATTAATACTCTTCAAGAACCCGAAAAAAGTTATTTTTTAGCGAGAATTGAGCAACTAAAACAAACTTATGACCAACTCTCCCAGATCTATCAAACTCACCCAGCAGAAACAGATATTCCCCTTGCTTAAAGGAAGTGACTTTGGATTTTAAGGATAATTTTCGGTCTAGACAGCAAATATCTCCTACAATTAAGCTGAATAACCTAAGTACCTTGCTTAGATGATCGCTAACTAGCGAAGTAAATCATGAGAATACTGACCCTGATCCCTGGGGGAATTGATGAGCAAATTCTCTTTTTTCCCACCCTGTCCACTCTCCATAAAACCTACCCCAATGCACTGATTGATGTATTGGTAGAACCCATTGCTAAACCAGCTTATCGCATCTGTCCATCGGTCAACGAAGTCTTACTATTTAAGTATGCTGATACCAATGGATTAGCCGATTATCTCAATTTACTAGGGATGATCCGCGATCGTGAATATGAAATTGTCATCAGCGCAGCATCAGGATGGCTGATTAGCTTTCTTCAGTGGTTAAATGGTATCCCCACTCGTATCGCTTATGACAATACCCCTCAATGGTTAATTACTGGGTCTATTCCCTATAAATCCCAACAATATCGTGGGCAAATGTACCATGATTTATTGCAAGGGTTAAGTCTTCAGCAACCCTGTCCTCAGCTTAACGTAACCCTACCCAGAGAAGATATAGATTGGGCTGAAGCACGACAACAACAACTGGGGATTAAAAATAGCGGTTATATCTTAATCTATGGAGAACTGAACGAAAACAAAGGGACAACCTATTATCCTCTTCCCCAATGGCAAAAAATTATTGAGAATATTCAAGAAAAACAGCCCGATTTACCCATTGTTCTTTTACAGTTATTAGAAGATCTTTCCTGGGTGGCTCAGTTAAAAGAAAGCTATCCCCAACTGAACGTAATTCAACCCCCCGATATGGGTAAATTAGCAGGAATGATTGCCGGTGCAAATTTAATGATCGCCCCTCAATCTGTCCCTCTGCAATTAGGGGTTGCGGTAGGAACTTATACCTTTGCTCTGTTAGGGAAAGGACAACAACTGTTATATCTTCCCTTAGACGGAGATTCATACAGAGTAATTGAATCAAAAACTGATAAGATTGCTGATATATCTCCAGAAACCATTATTGAACAAATTTGGCGTGGCTAATCGAGCAGTTTTTATTAATCCAGAAGGTCTCCTTCATGATTCAATGGATCGTATCACACAGGTTAATCAGTTAACCCTGTTATCAGGGACTGCATTAGCGATACGTCGTCTTAATGATGCAGGAATCTTCTGTTGCTTAATTTCTAATCAGGAAGGGTTAGCGAGGGGGACATATAATATTTCTCATTTTCAGTCTTTGCAGAAACGACTCCGTCGTCTGTTGAAAAAAGAAGCAAAGGCCAAAATTGATGGGTATTATTACTGTCCCTATCTTAGCCCTTGTTCTGAGGCTGTTGATCCTAACTTAATTCGCTGGAGTACCTCTCGTAAACCTAATACAGGAATGTTAATCAGGGCTGCATGGGAACATGATTTGTCGTTGAGGGATAGTTTTATAGTAGGAGATGAAGCGCTTGATCTCGATCTTGCCCACAATGCTGGCTTAAAAGGCATCTTAGTCAAAACTGAGCGAGGAGATCAGGTGTTAAAGGGGACGTTTCAACATCGCACTCGGCCTGATCATATTGCCCTCAATTTAGCAGGTGCTATTGATTGGCTGATTTCTGTTGTCAATAATCAGTGAGTTTTGCTTGTGGATAGTCTAATGACTCTCGATACTTTAATCAGTCTCCTATTAGGGATAAGTCTCAGCGCTGCTTGTGGCTTTCGAGTCTTCATTCCCTTTTTAATCATCAGTATCGCTGCTGTAGAAAATTGGATTGCTTTACCTGGAGATTTATCTTGGTTAGATACTAATCAAGCCATTATTCTACTGGCTGCCGCTAGTTTAGTAGAAGTAGTTGCTTATTATGTTCCCTGGCTGGATAATGCTTTGGATGCGATCGCTTTACCTTTGGCAACCGCCGCAGGTGCCTGGGTAACACAAAATAGTCTTCCTGAAATGAATTCTTTGGCACAATGGACGATCGCAATTATGGCAGGTGGGGGAACAGCAGGAATTACGAAATCTCTTAATAGTTTATTAAGACTAGGATCTACTGGGACAACAGGGGGGTTAGCTAATTCTATTTTTGCAACCATTGAATTGGTTTCAGCCAGTTCTCTAGCTATTTTGTCTTTAATTCTGCCGATTGCGACGGGATTTTTCGTTATTATCCTACTGATTTGGGGAATTTTTAAGATAGGAACAACATGGGGTGAAAGACAAGCCAATCAAGCCAAGCCTAATTAAATGTTCGACTATGAAGCTTTTGTCTCAAAAATTTTAATAATGGGTAAGATAGTCGCAGCCACAACTCCTGCCGCAAAACCATTATTGTATAAGTTTAACCCTCCATGAGCAGCCCCAATATGTAGAACAACAGAAGAATGAATAAAACCCGTGATCACTCCCCATAAAATTCCATAAGTTCCTGCAATAGGAGCTAAATTTGTCCCAAATAAAGCGGTTAATTGCATAGAGGGATCAGTGGCATTCCAGGGTTTAGCTAATGTGCCTAAATAAATTCCCAGTAGAATCGGGAAGATATTGATAGGATGTTTACCAAAAGCGGAAAATCCCGATAAGGTGATAATTCCCCCAATAATCGGTCCATTAAAATCTCCTCCTACCAGATAAATATAAAGGGTAGCAATTAAACCATTAATTCCCATATTAATTAAAGTTGGAGCAAACCCCGTGATTTTGATAAAGTCAGTCGGTGCTTGTCCTGAATAGCTAAGAATCTGTTTGAATCTTCCCACTGATCTTTTATCTAACCAAACAGCAAGAATGATCATAGACAGAAACATAACAGTCAAATAGACCATTAAAAGCCTAGAATTATTAGTTGTCCAAATAAACTGGGGAATGGGAATTAATCCATAAGAATTAAACAAAGCCACCACAACTACCCCAACAATACCTGTTGTAAATCCAATATTATATAAGCAGAAGCCTTGATGAATTCTAAAAAAATTATCAGAGACAGCAGGTAAAATAAAACCTAAGAGTAAGCTAATGCTAATCCCTAAAGAAATTTTGACCCAGATTGCAGAAGTTGTACTAAACAAAATTTCTGTTGCCACAGGTGCTAGTGCTGTTCCATAGAAGGCTTTATAAGCATATTTAGAAAAAGGTTCTCTCTGATATTTAGCATAAGCAAAAACACCAGCGACAATAAACCAGATATTAAAAATATTTTTACCAAAAAAGCCAACCCCAGTTACGGTAAATAAACAGGCAATATAAGTTCCATCAATGGGAAGTTTTAAGCGCCGAAAAATCACAAGTAAGATTAATGCCAGTAGTCCCGCATTAACGAAAGCTGACCCAACATTACCCACTCCCATATAATCGGTAATTAGGGTATCAGGCGAGGTAATAATCCTCAATAATCCTGCTATAATTTCTTGAGGTGTATTCAGATAAAAACCAAATCCGATCAAAGACAAGGCATAAATCAGAAGAATTAAAAATTTACCTTGTTCTGATATTTTTTTGAATTTTATTTGTGTATCTTTGAGAGATGTCATAATAAATTGAGTATAAAATTAGCTATAAATCATTCGTATTAAAAAGCTCAGAAACCAGATC
>JBFRWQ010000200.1:0-2947 GCA_051439665.1 Microcystaceae cyanobacterium
GGGAGTCTCAGGTAAGTCAGGTTGGGGAGGTTGGGGTAAGGTTTGAGCAAGGAGAGGGGGAGTCAAGCAGAAAAATAGAATAAGATGGCTAACTATTTTGATAAACATGGTTTTTATCTAATCTATTATGATCATAGTCCATATTATATCTGTTTGAGATAATAAGTGTTTTTTTCGTATAGCGCTAGGCACAAGTGTGTGAAGTAGGCAGGAAGCAAGAGTATTTCAGGCAAAAAACTAGATTTTATCAGGCAGATTTGGTGTGAGAGTCAAATTACAATTAAACAAAATACACCACATTTCCCATTCTCTCCCCACACTCCCCACACTCCCCACACTTCCCACACTCCCCCCTCTTCCCACACTCTCCTAAAATAATTAAGTTGACAGAAACAGCAATCATCTAGAAACCAATGCCAATCCTGAAAATTTTGATTATTTTGGGCTGTCTGTGTTTTAGCTGGGGACTATCCACCTCAACCGCTTTAGCAGACACCTTAAACGAACGATTAACCCATTATCCCCATTGGCATCACCAACCTCCTTTAACCCAAACCACAGGAGATATTCACTATCCTGAACAATTTAGCGGGACTTGGCAAGTTACTAGCACCTTAGTTGAACAAATTGCTCCCCTTGCACCCACCATCACAACCCCAGGCTTTGAAAATAATCGTCGTTACCTCCAACAGCCTTTAACTTTTAAGGTGCGTTTTCAACCAGAATCTTTGGGAGCTTCCTATAGTTGGGCAATTCCTACTCTTTTAAAGAGCGCTTCAACAATTATCGCCGATCGCTCCTACAATGCTACGGAAATTTCCCGTGTTTATTTAGGTGATTCAGCTATCTTGGGGATTGAGAGCAATTTAAAGCCATCTCCTCGCTTGATTACCTATTTTCCTGAGCAAAAAACCCTCATTTCCACTGTTATGAGTTATGAGGTTGAAGCGCCAGAAACAAACCACTTTATTACCTGTGAATTAACTCGTCAGGAATTTAGGCAGGAAAAGGGACGTTACAGAAATGAAGTCGAAACATTAACTAATTATCTTTTGTTAGAGCCTGAGCATCTCGAAGCAGAACAAATCACAGCCATTTATCTCACCTCTGATGATCCATCTTACATAGAAATCAAGGATCAACCCATTGCCCTTTATCGCTATCAGTTATCTTTAGATAAGCTGATCTTGTAAGTCATGCTCAATATTAGGAGAGCCACCCACTTGCTATAATATAAGGAGTCAGAGAAAGTTTCATGTCTAGCACATTTTACTAGCTCATCAGAGAATATAGGAGGTTAAGCACATGATGTTTGAATTTTCTCAAGCTCTAGAACTAATTGGCTTATTAACCATCGGTTGTCTCATATTATCTCCCCTACTTTTGTGGCTCCTTGCCCGTGAAACTCAAAGCTAAATTACTATCTTGATGTCAATGTAGTTAGGGAAATCAGGAAACACTGCTTTCTTGTTTCCCTTTTGTTTTGCTGAGAATTCCGTAAATAATTGTTAAAAGTCAAGATAAATTACCAAAGAAATTTAAAGAGTAACTTGAAGAGCGCAGGAATTTACAAAAATTATTCAAAGAAATCATTTCTGTGAGCAATAATATAGGCAATAAGAATTTATACTTATTGCTTAAGCCCGAAAAATTAAATCCTTGGTCAATTTCAATAATCACCTATTCTATT
Organism: Microcystaceae cyanobacterium; assembly: GCA_051439665.1. Classification (GTDB taxonomy): domain Bacteria; phylum Cyanobacteriota; class Cyanobacteriia; order Cyanobacteriales; family Microcystaceae; genus JBGTGT01. The sequence goes on from JBFRWQ010000200.1 coordinate 1,691, forward strand.
GTTGAACATAGGAGATAACATTATGATGGTGGATATCCGTCGTACCCTTCTATTAGGAAAACTCAGAGAAGCATTGGACAGATTAATTGCCCAGAAAGCAACGGGCAGGATGATTCTCAGTAATAAGCGTATTTTGGGAGAAATTTTTATGATGTCAGGTCGGCTTCTATATGTTGTCGATCAAGTCCATCGAGTTAGAAGGTGGCAACGGGCAATTCAAAAACATTGTCCCCACTGGGATGTTCCCCCTCTGTGGTTAGATGAACAACCTTGGGAATATGCCCTTCTTGTCCAAGGAATTAGCAAAAAACAACTGACTCTTGAGCAAGTTAAAGCAGTCATTTCTCAAGTTGCCCAAGAATGCTTGATTGAATTAAGATATCAAAGCCAGATTAAAGCAAGTTGGCAACCACAAGAAAGAACAAAATCAGTACTTTGTCACTGTTTGACTCTCTCTTCGGCTGAGATACATCCTCTTTTAAGCAAAGTTGACCATACCTATCATCATTGGAGTGATTCAGGACGAGAAAAGATTCAACCCAGTTTAGCTTCTTTTTGTAATCATAAAGTTTCTTCAGAAGTGCTACCCATTGCTCAAGCCTTTTTATTAGGAAAACTAACGGCTTGGGAGATTGTGGTAGCTGCTAACCAACCAATGATAGGAGTCAATCAGTCCTTATTCCCTTGGGTAGAAAAAGGGAGTATTGAGCTAAAAGTGGTCAATAATTTAAGGTATAAGGCTGTACAGAAGGCTATGAAAACTCCTTCTTCTACTCAACAACCACAAGCAACGGTATCACCTTTATCTAGTTCGGATCACAAAGCTTTAATTGCTTGTATCGATGATAGTGCAGTAGTTATTCGTAATCTCAAGAAAATCCTTGAACCCGCCGGTTATCAAACATTAAGTATTCGAGAACCAATGGCAGGGTTTGCTGAATTAATCAAATATCAACCCAATCTGATTTTACTTGATCTTAATATGCCTAATGCCAATGGTTATAGCGTTTGTAAGTTCTTGAGAGAAAGTTGTGTTTTTGCTCAAACACCAATTCTTATTCTCACCAGTCAAGATACAGTAGTTAACAAAGCTCGTGCCAAATTGGTGGGCGCAACAGACTTTATCCCCAAACCACCCAAACCTGAGAAATTACTGCACACAATTCAATTTTACCTAGATGGGATCACTGTAGCCACCTCAGCGCCAACGGGAATTTAGTGTGAGGAGAGAGGGGAGTGTGGGGAGAGGGGGGAGTG
>JBFRWQ010000201.1:0-6482 GCA_051439665.1 Microcystaceae cyanobacterium
CGGCGATAAATTTCGACTTGTTGTGCTTGAGGATTAATTAACCAACCCAATTGTATGCCATTATCTAAATATTCTTGCATCTTTTCTTGTGTGGTTGCTACATTATCACTAGGAGACAATAGTTCTAAGACAAAATCAGGGCATAAAGGGGGAAATTTACTTTTTTGTTCCGATGTGAGCCTATCCCAGCGCTCTTTTCTGAGCCAAGCAACATCGGGGGAACGATCACTTCCTAATGGTAACAGAAAACAAGTTGACGAATCGAAAACTATACCTAAATTATAAGTCTCATTCCAGATCACAAAACGAGCAATCAAAGTTGCATTATTTCTACCAGTTTCTCCACCTGTAGGTGACATAATAATTAATTCTCCTTTAATACTGCGTTCAAATTTGAGATCAGGATTTTGACGACAGAGGGTATAAAATTGATTGGGACTAAGAGAAAATGCAGGAGTTAACTGAAGAGTGGTAATCATTTTAAGTTGAAGATAGAGAGCTTATTAATACAGTGTTTTTGTAATATTGTTTATTTATTTTAGCCAATCTTTCTTTCTACTTAGATTATATCCTGATCTTTGAATAATTATTGGTATTATCTTGGCTAATCTCATCAAAGTCTCCCTTATTAAGGGGAATTTCGGGAGATAAATTGAACTCTGTAGTCAATAGTACCAGTAATCATTAATTTTGATTATTTGGTTAAGCTTAGGTTAAGTTTTAGTTAGAAAACAGTAAAAATAATCATTAACCTAGATTGTAGATTTATCTTATGGGTAAATTAGCAACAATGCTCTAAAATTGAGACAAAAATTGTCTATCTAGCTTTGAGACAATTTGAGAGAAACCTAGTTTTATCACCCAATCTTAGTTCTATGAAACCATTAAACTTTCGCACTAAAATTGTCGCAACCATCGGACCCGCTAGTAATACCCCAGAAGTGTTACGCCAAATGTTTAAGGCAGGGTTAAGTGTCGCCCGTTTAAATTTCTCTCATGGTAGCTATGAAGTTCATAGTCAGATGGTTAAGTTATTAAGAGAATTATCCCAAGAACTTGATCAACCCCTCACCATTTTACAAGATTTACAAGGACCGAAAATTCGAGTGGGTGAACTTCCCTCAGAAGGAATTGAACTGATTGAAGGAGCATCTTTAACCCTAGTTCCTATCGCAGAATGGGACAAACAACCGAATACAGTGGGTATTGATTACCCTTATGTTGCCGAAGAAGCTGAACCTGGGACACAAGTTTTATTAAATGATGGCTTATTTGAGTTAAAAGTGCAACAAGTAAAAGGCAAGGAAGTTGTCTGTCAAATTGTTAAGGGGGGAACGTTAACCAGTCATAAAGGGGTCAATTTTCCCACCTTAAATCTACGCTTACCTTCCATGACAGAGAAAGATAAAAAAGATTTAGAATTTGGTCTTGCCCAAGGAGTTGATATTATCTCTTTAAGTTTTGTTCGTCAAGCTGATGATATTAAAGAACTGAAGCAAATGATTGCAGCGAAAGGATTAGATACCCCCGTCCTTGCTAAAATTGAAAAGCCCCAAGCGGTTGAAAACTTTGACAGTATTGTGGATGAATGTGATGCAATTATGGTTGCTCGTGGAGATTTAGGGGTAGAAATGCGACCAGAAAAAGTGCCTGCAATTCAAAAACATCTCATTAAAGTATGTAATGAAAAAGGGATTCCTGTGATCACAGCCACCCAGATGTTAGAAAGCATGATTCAAAATCCCCGTCCTACTCGTGCAGAAGCCAGTGATGTAGCTAATGCGATTCTGGATGGGACAGATGCGGTTATGTTATCAGGAGAATCAGCCGTTGGAGACTATCCCCTAGAAGCTGTGACTATGTTAGCCAGTATTGCCACAGATATTGAAGAAAGCGCTACTTTTATCAATTATGCCCCTCGTAATCGGGACAAAGCCCACGCCCTTGCTGAAGCTTTAAATGCAGTTGATAAAATTGTTGATCTTCAGTGTATTGTTGCTTTTACAGAAACTGGTTATTCTGCTAAATTAGCGGCGGCTGAACGTCCTAGTGTACCTGTTGTTGCCCTAACTCCCTCTATAGAAGTTTATCATCGTCTTAATCTAGTTTGGGGTGTTCGTCCTGTTCTCTTTACCGATGAACAAATTACCTTTGAGGGAGTAATGAAGAAAGTAGAGGATATTCTCTTAAGTCGCAATTGGGCTAAACAGGGGGATCAAGTTTTAATTCTGGGTGGTTATCCTTATAAGAAAGCTCGTACAACTAGCTATCTTGATATTCATACAGTAGGAGAATTATAGGGCTACGCATAAGTGGGAAGTGTGGGAAGTGTGGGGAGAATGAATACCTTCCCTATCTTCCCTATCTTTCTGTCTCAACAGATAACCGACAAACCAAACAGTATTAATATTGTTAGGTATCCTCTAACATTTCTTTGCCAAATACTTCGATATAACAAGCAATGGCTGATTTTACATCAGAGAATGCTTCTTCATAAGTTTCGCCTTGTCCAACTATCCCACCAACTAGACCAATCGGATAGGCAACATATCCATCTACTGACTTTTCAACAATAATTTTTATTTGCCTCATTGTCTTTATTTTTCTCCATTTTTCAGAACATTTCTAATTATTATAGCTAAGATTAATGCCAATTCGCACCAATACTGTTGGATTTGTTGGTTATCTGCAATAAAGTACATTCCCAGACTAAACGAGGTTGGACATAGCTTAAAAGCGCTTTCCTAGCATTCTCCAGCGCTTCTAATACGGCTAAGTTATCTCTTGTTGGTTGGGTGCGCCAATAAGATTGTTGTAAGTAATCAATTAACCATAACTGTACCTCAGAGTCTAAGGTTTGAGCAATGGTTTTCCCTAAACGAAAAGCAGTTAGAGGATGAGAAATTGGTTTTTCTAAGGCTTCTCTGAGGGTATCGGGTAACTGTCGCCATTGTGCGAGCGCTCGTATCGCTTCTCCTGGTGAGCCTTGAGCGATCGCTAAAATCTCTGGTCGTTCAATGATCTCTTGATACCCTTGTCGCTGCAAAATTTGGCTCATTTGTGCTAGGGAAAGGCGATAAAAGGGAATGCGTTGACAACGAGAGATTAAGGTGGGTAATAAGACATCCCCACTGGGTGCAAGTAAGATTAAAGTGGCTTGACCAGGTTCTTCAAGGGTTTTTAGGAGTCCATTGGCTGCTGCTTCATTCATGGTCTGGGAGGCTTCCATTACCACCACAGAACGGGAAGCTTCGAGGGGAGGACGGCTTAAAAATTGACTGATTTGACGGACTTGTTCAAGGCGCACTTGAGGGGGGGTTTTACGGTTTAATCCCTTCTCGTTGGCTTCTTTGGCGGTTAATAGTTGACCTTGATGTTGGTAGGTGGGTTCAACCCATAGTAAGTCAGGATGATTCCCATCTAGCGCTTTTTGGGCTGCGATCGCTTGTTTCTCAGACGATAGCCCCAGGGTTAGTAACAATTTAGCAAATTCTCTGGCTGCTAACCCTTTGCCAATCCCATCCACACCGACAAATAGGTAAGCGGGTGCGATGCGTCGCTGTTCGATGGCTTGTGTCAGTAATGCGATCGCTTGGGGTTGTCCTAATAGTTGTCTAAAATCAGCCATTTTAGTGACCAGTTACCAGTTACTACCGCCTGAAAGTTGGTAGCTTGACAATCAACAAATTTTCTTTTTATCCTCTTTAACAGACTCTGGGCGCAAGCTTTGCGCCCCTACAATATATAAATCCTTGCGCCCCTACAACTAGGTGAGCGTAGGTAGTTCACGCTTCTTCATTGACAAAGGGTAATAAAGCAATGGCTCTCGCTTGTTTAACGGCTCTGGTTAAGTCACGTTGTTGTTTAGCGGTTAAACCAGTAATGCGACGAGGGAGGATTTTACCCCGTTCGGTGATAAATTTCCGTAACAGGTCGGTATCTTTGTAGTCAATGGGTTGGTTAGGGGGCAGGGGAGAGAGGCGCTTGCGGTAGTAAGCCATGATAATTTCCTATGAGTGAATGGGTGAGTTATTTGATTTCTTTATGGATGGTATGTTTGTTACAGTGGGTACAGAACTTTTTCAGTTCCATTCTACCTGTTGTATTACGGCGATTCTTCATAGTGGTATAACGAGATACCCCTCTAGATCGCTTGTTGTTGTTGGTTCGGCACTCTGTACATTCTAGAGTAATAATAATACGGACACCTTTCTTGCTGGCCATGATTTCAGTGAGAGCAACGTCATTTTAAATTTACACGCAACCGCTAATTATCTCATATTTTGGCATGATCTGGCAACGGCTCATTTCAGTTAGCAGTTATCACTCAGATCATTAGACATCTCCATAAATCAGGTGCTTAAGCCTGAACTACTGGGAAACAATCTTAATTGTTGGAGATATCTATTATAGATAACTGAGTTTTGCCTAAAGTTGATCTTTTGGGATCAATAAAATCAAAATAATGGCAGCAGGTACAATGAACATCAGTAGGGTTAGGAAGATCATTTTAAATGTCCTTGATAATAGCAATAGATGAAGTCAACAATATTTAATTCTATCAGATAGATCCCTCAACACTGTTTTTAGCAGTTACGATAAGATCAAAGTATCTAAATCTAAATTCAGTAGTAAATAATGAGTGATTCGCCACTAGGTTCAGTGATTCAAGGGTCTTTAAGTGAAGGCTTAGAAGTTCGATTACATCCAGATGTGTCTGTTGAAGATATGCGTGTGGGTAAATTTTTGGTGGTTCAAGGGGTAAGGTCTCGCTTTTTTTGTCTCTTAACCGATGTGACACTAGGAACAGCAAATCCTCGTATTTTAGCTAATCCACCCAGTTTTGAAGATACCTTTATGCGAGATGTGTTGGCAGGTAGTGGCACTTATGGCATGGTAGAACTAGCGCCGATGTTAATGTTTACTCCTGTCGAAGAAGATAGTTATCATCCTCCCCAACAAAGTGAACCGATGGAACAAAATGGCAATGGGAAGAGTCCTCTTGCATCCTTTGAAGCCCAAACCAGTATTGATTTAGAGTTGTTACCTGTTAAAACCATTCCTGCCCATTTTAGCCAAGTCTTTGAAGCGAGTGAGTCAGATTTTCGGGCGGTTTTTGGTTGGGAAGATGATCCCTATCGGCGTAATTTTGCCATTGGTAAACCTTTAGATATGGATGTGCCGATTTGTATTGATTTAGATCGATTTGTGGAAAGAAGTAATGGTGTTTTTGGTAAGTCGGGAACGGGGAAATCTTTTTTAACTCGCTTGTTAATTTCTGGGATTATTCGTAAACAAGCGGCGGTTAATTTAATGTTTGATATGCACTCGGAATATGGCTGGGAAGCAATGCGAGAAGGAAAACAGGTTTCTACGGTTAAAGGATTACGTCAATTGTTCCCTGGACAGGTGGAAATTTATACCCTAGATCCTGACTCAACTCGCCGACGGGGGGTAAGAGATGCTCAAGAACTTTATCTCAGTTATGATCAAATTGAAATTGAAGATATTCGCTTAATTGGCTTTGAATTGGGGTTATCAGAAGCGAGTTTAGATAATGCCAATATTTTATATGCAGAATATGGTAAATCATGGATTGTTCAGCTTTTAAATATGACCAATGAAGATATTAAAATGTTTTGTAATGAGAAGCAAGGCCACGCAGGATCAATTATGTCTTTGCAGCGAAAACTGATGAGGTTAGAGACATTAAAATATTTAAAATCTGTTTGTCCCCATAATTATATTGATCAATTGTTGCAATCTTTGGATGCAGGAAAGCACGTTGTGATTGAATTTGGTTCCCAGTCTAATATGTTATCCTATATGTTGGCAACTAATATGATAACCCGTCGCATTCATAGCAGTTATGTCAAAAAATCAGAGAAGTTTTTACAGACTAAGAATCCAAGCGATCGCCCCCGTCAATTAGTAATCACTATTGAGGAAGCCCACCGTTTCTTAGACTCTAAAATTGTTCATCAAACCATCTTCGGGACAATTGCTAGAGAGATGCGGAAATATTTTGTTACTTTACTTATTGTCGATCAAAGACCATCAGGAATTGATAATGAAGTGATGTCTCAAGTGGGGACAAGAATTACTTGTTTACTTAATGATGATAAAGATATTGATGCTATTTTTACTGGAGTTTCAGGGGGACAAAATTTAAGATCTGTTTTAGCTAAGTTAGATTCTAAACAACAAGCGCTAGTATTAGGTCATGCTGTTCCCATGCCCGTTGTCATTAGAACTCGATCTTATGATCAACAATTCTATGCTGAAATTGGGGCAATGGACTATCAAGAAATGTCTGATGATGAGTTATTAGTGTTAGCAGAACAAGCAAAATCTGATTTAGGGTTTTAGGCTAAAAAAGAAAAGTTTGCTCTTTTGGAGTTTAAGGTATAAAAATTATGGTTGTTACATTTTATTCTTAATTTTTAATTTTTAATTTTTAATTTTGCGTAGCACTATAACTC
>JBFRWQ010000202.1:0-3039 GCA_051439665.1 Microcystaceae cyanobacterium
CCCATTGCTAGGATTCATTAATAGGAAACATCGACCCTAGTAATCTTAATCAAATTTTTGATAATTAAGTTTCAATCCCATTGCTAGGATTCATTAATAGGAAACCTTAGCAGCAACTTCTGACTCCTGTTGGTCGGTAGCGTTTCAATCCCATTGCTAGGATTCATTAATAGGAAACTCCGTGCGCTACACCCCTTACACAGCAAGAAGTCTGAGCTAGATTCTGACGAACCTCTTAAAATCCTAACAAAAAATATGCTAGAAGCACAGTTAAGAAATATAAATCATTGCTGAAAGTATTGACTTGTCAAGGTTCTAGCGTTTTGACGAACCCCCCAAGGATTACGACCTCGCTTTAGGTTCGTCAGAAATTGACACTTACCATTATATAAGTAAGATTGTCTCCTGATTAGGTTTTTCGGAACCATAAGTAATTATCCGCTTTCGACTCTTAGAGTCTAAAATATAGAATTTAATGGACTCTTAATCCACTTTAATGACTTTTTCTAGTTAAGACTGCGACTTACCCATTTTAAGCTATTAAACCTCACTTGTTTCTAGCATTAACTTAGAACGACGAACATCATCAGGAATATCAATGGGATAATCTCCCGTAAAACAGGCTGAACAGAAACTTTCGGTATCCTGTCCTGTCACATTTAACATTCCTTGCCAACTTAGATAAGCTAGACTATCAACGCCAATTTTCCGCTCAATATCAGCAACAGATTGAGTCGCTGCAATCAATTGATCTTGATTATCGGTATCAATCCCATAAAAACAAGGATGGGTAACAGGAGGTGAGGAAATTCTCATGTGAACTTCTTTTGCGCCCGCATCCCGTAGCGCTTGAACAATCTTATAACTGGTTGTTCCTCGGACAATGGAATCATCCACAATAATCAACCGTTTTCCCTTTAAAACATCTTTTAATGGGTTTAGTTTCATCTTAATGCCCGATTCCCTCATGTGTTGGGTTGGTTCAATAAAAGTACGTCCCACATAGCGGTTTTTAATCAGTCCCTCACCATAGGGAATTCCTGAGAGTTGGGAGAAACCAATGGCTGCAGGAATACCAGAGTCAGGAACACCCATTACCACATCCGCATCAACGGAAGATTCTCTTGCGAGTTGATGACCTAACCGCACCCGATAAGTATAAAGACTCTCATCGTGCATAATGCTATCAGGACGGGAAAAATAGATCATCTCAAAGACACAGAGTTTACGGTTAATCTGAGTTGACCAATCAATGGAGGTGAGTCCCTCTTCTGTAATCCAAACTAATTCCCCTGGTTGGACATCCCGTAAATAATCAGCGCCAATAATATCTAAGCCACAGGTTTCTGAAGAGAGTACATAACGAGTCGGTGAGCCTTCTAAAGTCCCAATCACTAGGGGACGGATACCGTGGGGATCTCGTATTCCCATCACCCCATTGGGTGTACCAATCACTAGGCTATAAGCGCCTGTACAAAGTCCTAAAGCGCTAATGGTGGCTTCAATCCAATCTTTTCCTTGATCAACTTCTTGAGCGATCGCTACTGCAATCATTTCTGAATCAGTTGTGGTCACAAAATTACACCCTCGTTTTTCGAGGGTTTTGCGTAATTCTAAGGTATTTACTAGATTTCCGTTATGGGCTAGGGCTAGTTTTCCTAACCTTGTCTCTTGTATGGCGGGTTGAGCGTTGCCCTTATGACTAGATCCAGTGGTAGAGTAACGGGTATGACCAACGGCTAAGTTACCCGTTAGTTCTTGTAGGATAGATTCTTTAAATACTTGGGAGACTAATCCCATATCTTTGTGAATTTTGAGGTTTTGACCCTCAAAGGTGGCAATTCCTGCTGATTCTTGACCACGATGTTGTAGAGCGTAGAGACCGAAATAGGTCAATGTAGCCACATCCTCTTCGGGAGCATATAGGCCATAAACCCCACAGGCTTCTTCGGGTTTGTCTGGGGCGTAATCGAAAGAATACTGGGTATTGGGGACGGAGGAGTTAGCAGTCATGGTTCAGTTGAACTTGCAAGTAGAAAAGATGGTTAAAAAACAGCGCTGTTGGGGAAGTTAGGTCAAAAGGTTAACGATTCCTTAACCTTATCTTATCAGGGTTGAAAGGATTTAAAGGAGAAATTTGGCAAAGGTCATTTATATAATAGCGAAGTCCCTTTCGTTGAATCGCTGCACTATCCCACACTGAGATTAAAAAATCCTGAACTTGCGTTGTATAGTGAATAGTGATTCCCTCAAAGATTAGCGATATGACACCTTTGCCCCTCCCTTCCCATGTTCACTACGAATTAGTCTTACAACTGCTAGAGCGCAAGGCATTATCGGCGGCGGCTGAAGACCCTGTGATACGGGAAAAGGTGCAACAATTGATTATTACGTTACGAAAAGCGCTGGCTCAACAAAAGCAATTAGAAACGATTTGTGAACAAAGTCATTTTCCCTACGAGCATCGCTGGTCTATTAATAGTAGTAATGCGTTAGAGAATAATCATTTCAGTGACCAGTGAACAGTAAACAGTAATTACTATCTGAAAGTCGGTAGCTTGAAGATTGTCATCCTCTTGAAATAGGAGGCTTGAAACTCAGCAACTTCATAATTCGGGCTTGCTGAAAAAGCCAGACAGGAAAAAGTTATGATGCTAAGGGCAAATTCTGCTGCTTAACTGATAAGTTATCTGGTTGATAATCTTCGCCAAATATAAAAGTATCTAATATAAAAGCCCGTACCAGGTAACTTTTCTGATTTCGGACAAAAAGAGGCAGTAAAACCTGCCGCAGCAGGGTAGAAAGATTAACCACTAAAAAGGTAATAGCAATAGAAGTTTCTGAAGTTTCCGCCAGTTTAGCCATCACTCTATCCAAGCCAAAACGTCTCTTAGCCTGTCCAAATTTTCCCTCAATGCGGTTACGGAACTTTTCATCTAATTGTGCCTGTTTTTTCAGTTGGGCACTTCGATTTTTCGGAGGTCTTCCCAAAGGGACACCACTGATTCTAATTCCTCTTTCTTTACACCATTTTCGATT
>JBFRWQ010000203.1:0-5910 GCA_051439665.1 Microcystaceae cyanobacterium
GTTATTAAGACTGGTAGCAGTAGAAGGATGGTTTTCGCCTAATTGCTCTTCTGTTATCGAGAGGGAACGAACATACAAGGGTTCAGCTTCAGAGTAACGTCCTTGGGATTCATATAACCCTGCTAAATTATTAAGACTGAATGCAGTATCAGGATGATTTTCTCTTAATTGCTCTTCTCTTATCGAGAGAGAACGAAGATACAAGGGTTCTGCTTCTCTGTAACGTCCTTGGGAATCATATAACGCTGCTAAATTATTAAGGTCAGTTGCAATTTCAGGATGATTTTCTCCATAAATGCGCTCATCGATGGAGAGGGAACGAATATACAAGGTTTCTGCTTCACTGTAACGTCCTTGAGAACGGTATAACTCTGCTAAATTATTGAGACTCGCTGAATAATTTTCATTCTTTTCTCCTAACCGAGATTTTACTTCTGTGACACATCTCTCATAGGGAACTTCTGCTAATTCATACTTTCCTTGTCCCTCATGATACCGTCCTATCCCCACAAACACCCAAGCTAAATCATCCTCTGGGTTAGAAATTTTATCTAATAAGGTTTCGCTAAGATATTGTAAATGGGGAATCACTGGGTCAAGCTGTTTTACTATCTCCTGTGTCACCGTTTGAGGGATATCCTTCGCAACTGTAATGAGGGTATTAATAAACCCTTGCTCATACAAAGACTTATCATCAGGGCGCTTATCTAACTGTAGTGCTAGAAATTCTCTGACTAGGGAATGAACCGTATAAAATTGACAGTCATCATCTGTTGGTTTAATGAGATGTAAATTATCTAATTCTTCCCTTGCTGTGTCTAACTCATCTTCTGTTATTTCTGCTACTTGTCCAATAACTGCTATTAACTCCCATAAGGTTTCCGTCGGCGCAAATACACTGAATAACATACCAACTTTTGGGGATGCTTCCGTTAAACTTTGCCAACTTAACTCTATCGCAGCCATGACCCCTAAGTTACCAATTTGTTTATTTTTTCTCTCCTTATTCAGTGCGTCATGCTTAATAGTCAATTCCCCTTGCAATTGCTTAAAAGAAAGATAGCGCTTTTTCCGCAAATATTCCCCAATTAACTCCACCCCCAAGGGTAAATATCCCAGCGTCTCACAGATTTCTGCAATCACCTGCTTTTCTTTTTCTACCTTTTTCTTACCGACAATTTTCTCTAACAATTCCTCACACTTTTCTAATGGTAAAGTCTCCAAGGGATAAGACTCAAATTCCACATTCAAATCCCTCTCCCTTGTCGTCACTAACACCCTAATGCGCTCATGTCTCGGTAGCGCTGCTTCAGGAATAGATTCTACCCCAGAAACATTATCTAAAATCACCAATAAATTTCCCTCTTTCGGTAACCAATGATGCCAATACCATTGACATTGTTCTGCTAAACTTTTGCCAATAAATGATTCAGGAATCTCTAAATAATCACTGGCAAAATTAACTATTTCTGTGGCTAAATCAGAAACTTGTAGCCCTAACCAATATTGTCCTGCATAAAAGTTTTTATATCGTTCTGCATATTCTAAGGCTAACGCACTTTTCCCAATTCCTCCTAACCCTTCTACTGCGCAAACGATCACCCCTTGACTATCTTGCAGTATGTCATGAACTGCGGTTAATTCCTTTTCCCTTCCGACAAAATTCTTGGTGCTTAGGGGAACATTACTCAAGATGCCCCTATCATCTAAATCTGCGGCAATTTTTTCCTGTTCTAATTGTTTAATTTGTTCTTTAAGATCCTCTATTTGTTGCCAAATTCTTTCCTTATCCTCTTGTGGCGCAGTTGTCCAGGCTGTCATCTTACCCGCTAACTGCCCATTTAACCGTTTAATTTCTCTATACATAATCAGGTTGGGGGGAATGTGCCATTGTTCATTAGGTAAAGGACGAAAGTGGTTTAAATCTATTGTTTGGTTGACATGGTGGGCAACTCAGACAAGTTTCTTGTTAGTTTCCCAGACTTCTTAGGCTTTACTTACTCTACAGCCTATCATTGATCGTATCATAATTTAGACAGCATCATCTGATAATTATCTTTTACCTGTTGGGTATTCGGGTGATCATCACCTAATGTTTCTTGTAGAATAGAAAGTGCTTGCTTATACAAAAGTTCAGATTCCTCATAACGTCCTTGAGATTTACATAACAATGCTAAATTATTGAGACTAGATACTAGATTATAATGATTTTCTCCTAATTGTTTTTTATTGATATAAAGCGCACGAAGATACAAAGATTCAGCCTCCTTATAACGGCCTTGAGATTGATAAACACTCGCTAACCCATTCAGACAAATAACTAAATCAGGAGACTCTTTACCCAATGTTTCTTCCTTATAAGCTAACGCTTCTGTTAACAATTTTTCTGCTTCTGTATAATTGCCCTGTACCTCATAAATTATTCCCAAGTTTTCCAGTGCATTATTTTCTTGATTTAGATTCCCTTGTTTCTTGGCGATTTCTAATGCTTGTTGGCAATAGATGAGCGCTTTATCATATTCTCCTAATTTATAATAAACAACACCTAAGTTATTGATACCTCTACTTTGACTTAATAAATTGTGCGTTTTTTGATTGATCGCCAATTGTTGATTAAAAAACTGAATCGCTGTTTGATAGTCTCCTAGCACTTGATGAATTGCGCCCAAATTGCCAATCACTTCTTCTAATAAATTCCGATTATTAATCTCTTTTGCCACCGCTAACTGTCGATTAAAATAATCTAGTGCAGTCTTATATTGACCTAACAGATAATAACTCAATCCTAGATAGCCTAACGCATCAATGACTCCCCATTTATCATTACGATTAGACGCTAAATCAATTTGTCGCTTAAAATTTTTAATCGTTTCTTCATCTGTTTTAATCACTTCACGGAAAGATTTATCAGAGTTTAATAGAGTTAAAGAATTCATTAATTTTCCTCCTCTTGATTACTAATTTGGTCACTCATTTTATCAATATAATTATCGATTTGATCAAGATCACTCAAAAAATCTTCCACTTCTTGATGAGTAAGAGTAACAGGTTGATTGGTTTCATACATTTTCCCTAAAATTTGATAAAATTTACTTTTTAAAGAGAGTAAATGACCCCGACTGTAAGCGATTCCACTTTCTAACTCAAGCAAATTAACTTCTTGCTTAGAAGAATCATCTACTTTTTTATCTGTCCCGTTACCCTCTTAACTACTTTACTCAAGGTGGGCAAATAGCGCCGTAAGGTTGTTTCCGTATCTAATTCTACCTCATACCCCAAAGAGACAAAGGGAGGTAATGCAGAAATTCCTGCTTTTAACTTAGCCGATGCAGGTTGAGCAGGTTCATTTAATTTTGCTAAAATCTGTTTTAAATAGTCTAACATCTCTTCTGATATATCATTTGGTTTTTGTATGACCCCTTCTACATCTGTGATAATTTCCACAATTACCTTCTACATCTGTGATAATTTCCACAATTAACGGTTCAGCTTCAGCCTCTGTGATTTCCACTTCTTGTGCTAAACTAGCAATTAGTTCATATTTTTCTTGTTCAAACTTTTGAATCTGTTCTCTTAAATCTTCAATTTGTTGTTCTATTCTCATTTGTTCTTCTGGTGCGATCGTAACTAAAGTATTCCGCTTATTAGCCAATTGTGCTTTTAAGCGCTCAATATTTTTATCAAGATTTTTTAATTCTGGATTGGCCATAATGAGTAATTGATTAACTTAATGAGGTTACTTATCTAATTATAAATCATCAACAGTTCTCATGCTTGAGAAAATTAATTAATTAAAAGGACAATTAAATATTGATTGAGCATTTAAACCACACTTGTCTAAGCTGTTAACAGATCACGAAAGGACAGAGGATAAGATACAAAAAATAACGAGCGAGAGATAGGCAGGCGTGGCAGTCGAGCGGTAGAGGGATTTATCCCTCAGTTATATGTTATGATGGGAATGCTTTCCACATAAGAGTCTAAGTTATTATTATAAGAGAGTAGCTGCATGAATCCAGAGGACAATCAACCCCTTCAGGGAGAACCAATAGACGACGCAAAACAAATAGAGGACGATGAGGAACAAAATTGGGACGATAGCCCAGAACTTCCTGAAATAGAGGTTAAATTTGACGAAGATCCCCAACCTCAAAAAACAGATCCTGCTCCTACCCCTGACTGGTGGGAAACTTCCCCTACTCCCTTAGAAACAGTTTCACCACCACAAGAAGAAATTCTGACTACCTCAGTCCTAGAAGAGGAAGTTAAAGACTTAAAAACTGAAAAAGAGACCTCAGCCTTAGAAGAGGAAGTTAAAGACCTAAAAACTGAAAATGAAACCCTAAAAGAAGAGATTAAAGCACTATTAGCACAAAAAGAAGAACTGTTAACCCCATCATCCCCTGAAATAGAAAGTCAGGTTAAGCAACTTATTACAGAAGGACTAAAAGAATTTGAGCAGCGCAAGCAAGCGCTAGAAATAGAGGTAGAACGGTTAGAAAGACGAAGAGAAAGGATTCGTGAGGAAATGAGAACCACGTTTGCCGGTGCTTCCCAAGAATTAGCCATTAGAGTACAAGGATTTAAAGAATTCTTAGTGGGAAGTCTGCAAGATTTGGTCACTGCTGCAGATCAATTGGAATTAGCCCCCTCAGAGGATAACTGGGAAACTAGCCCCTCTCCTAGTACTTATGAGCGCTCAGAAGAATCAGCCTCTCCCTCATTTGCTCAATCGAAATTTAAAGATCAAATCCGTCGCATTCAAGAGATATTAGATCAATATCGCACTCGTCCCGATTATTATGGACCCCCGTGGCAACTAAGACGAACATTTGAACCTATTCATGCTGAGAGAGTTCAAAACTGGTTCTTTTCCCAAGGAGGAAGGGGTGCAATTCGCAGTATGGGGAGTCGTTTACAGAATATTTTGGTAGCTTCCGCCGTCACTTCAGTGGTGCACCAGCTTTATGGCGATCGCAGCCGTGTTTTAATCCTAGTCAATGCACCTGAGCAGTTAGGAGAGTGGCGACGGGGTTTACAAGACTGTTTAGGCATTTCTCGCAGTGATTTTGCTCCAGAAAGAGGAATCGGCTTATTTGAATCTCCTGACGCATTGGTACAAAAAGCTGACCGTCTCATTGAAGATAACAAAGTTCCCCTTGTCATTATTGATGAAGCAGAGGAAGAAATTAATCTAGGTTTATTACAATTTCCCCTCTGGTTAGCTTATGCACCTGATCCCCAACAAATGTCAAGTTACTACTATTAAATTGTGTTGTTGGGTTTTAGCCCCCTATCATACCAAATCCGACTTATAAAACCTAGTTTTGGTAGAGATGGGGAAGAGGGGGGAGTGTGGGGAGAGGGGGGAGTGTGGGGAGTGTGGGGAACGATTACCTTTCATCTTTCCCTAACTATTCACGATTCAGACCCAATTTTTTGCTCTCCTTGCCCCCAAAAACCATCATATTTAGTTAATTTGATATCTCCTAATACTTTAGTTTGACAAGCTAAACGTAATTCTCTTTGGGGATTGTGAGGAGGAAGTGCTCGCCTTGCTTTATCTTTCCAGTTAGCAGGTGATACATTCCCTTCAATTTGGACGGCACAAGTGCCACAAGTACCAATTCCCCGACAATTAATGTACTTAGCATTACCATTATAGAGATTAACCCTATTTTTTAATAAGATCTGCCGTAAATTAGCACCTTCCTCACATTCAATCCTTTTTCCTTCTACTTGAATAATTGGCATAAAATTACTTTCTCAAATAAATAGCAATACCTTCTATTATAAATGAACGCCTAACCAGAGTTTAAGAACAAAAGAACTCTAAAACAGTGAGCATTGAAGCGCTCTCCTCTTTAACCTTTTTTTAATACATTATTCTAAAGTATTTGTTTATAATTT
>JBFRWQ010000204.1:0-3809 GCA_051439665.1 Microcystaceae cyanobacterium
ACCGCACGGGTTTTTCACCGTGGAAGGCATTCCCATCATAACATATAACTGAGGGTTAAAACCCTCTACCGCTCGACTAAAGCCTTCAAAGGACGTGGCTATCTCTCGCTCGTTATTTTAGGTATTGCAGCTAATAAAACGATTAATATTATGACTTACTTAAATTAATAGAAAAAACTCAAAGAGTTGACATTTAATAACTATATTTAAGGTGATTTGATATGAAGTTTATTGATGAGCAAAGCCCATCCTACATCAATTGATTGATATGTGTAGGGGCGCAAGGCTTGCGCCCACATCAGGCTTGCGCCCACATCAGCTTTATTAACCTTCCACTGGTGCTGCTTCTTCCGTTGCAACAGCTTCAGGTTCTGTTGTCTCAGGCTTTTTCTCTTCCAAGCGAACCGTTAAAAAGCGAATCACTTCTTCACTCAGACGCATTTCACGCTCCAAAGGAGCAACTTGTGTTCCATCTGCGTCATAATTCAACTGAACATAAATACCATCGTTGAATTTCTGGATAGGATAGGCCAGTCGGCGCTTACCCCAAATCTTAGTAGTAAGGTTTTTGACTTCGTATTTTGCCAAAAACTCATTATACCGAGTCACTTGTTGTTTAACCTGCTCCTCAATCATATCAGGACGCAGGATGTAAAGCATTTCGTAAGGTCGTATCATAGTCATAGTTTCCTTATGGACTAAAAAGGCTTCCCCAATAAAGGAAGCAAGGCTTTTATAATCATACTATTATTTTTAGACAAATAGTGACCCTTAATGGTTCAATTGAATTTTACCCTGTTTGTAATTGGTTGAGAGTTCTATGGCGCAACGCTATGTCCGAGTTAAAACCCCTGAAAAGCAAGTCTATTATGGACTACTAGCACCAGACCGCAGTGTAGAAGTGTTAGATGCACCCCCTTGGTTGGGTGGACAGCTAATCGAGAGGAAACTAGACTTTGACGCTTATACCTTGCTTGCTCCCTGCTTACCCAGTAAAATTATCGCCGTTGGTCGTAACTATCGGGCCCATGCTGCTGAATTGGGTAATGATGTTCCCAAAGAGCCTTTATTATTCCTCAAACCCCCGACCACCGTTAATGGCCATGAACAACCCATTTATTATCCCCATCAATCAGAACGGGTTGACTATGAAGGGGAATTAGCCATTATTATTGGTGAAACTACTAAGAATTGTTCTCCCAAACAAGCAGTTAATCGTATTTGGGGTTACACTATTGCTAATGATATTACTGCTAGGGATTTACAGCGCAAAGATAGTCAATGGACAAGAGCCAAAGGATTCGATGGCTTTTGTCCCCTGGGTCCTTGGATTGTGCGAGAAATTAGCCCAGGTTCTCGCTTACAAACATTTGTCAACGATGAAGCTACCCCCCGACAAACTTCCTTACTCAGTGATATGGTTTTCTCTCCTGACTACTTAGTTTCCTATATCTCTCAAATTATGACCCTAGTGGCAGGAGATGTTATTCTAACAGGAACACCTGAAGGAGTCGCCCCCATGCAGCCAGGTGATCAGGTAAGAGTGGAGATTGAAGGGATTGGTAGCTTAGAAAATTATCTTGTTACCCTTAATAACGGACTTGAGAGTAAGCCGCATCAGAAATCGTAGGAATTTCGGCATATTTGCCCAAGGCTGTCTGTATCATTGAATATATACAAACCCCTAAGCCACCAATAAAGATGGTATTATATAGGGTTTCGGTAATTAAACT
Source organism: Microcystaceae cyanobacterium (assembly GCA_051439665.1). Lineage (GTDB taxonomy): Bacteria > Cyanobacteriota > Cyanobacteriia > Cyanobacteriales > Microcystaceae > JBGTGT01. The sequence continues at coordinate 1,734 of JBFRWQ010000204.1, forward strand.
GGTGCCAAATGCGGGCATGATAACGTATTGCATTACTAAACCCAATAGGGCTGCTAAAATACCAATTAATATGGTTTGAATGGTATTGAAGCGGATAAAATGGCTAATGCGAGCGTTTCTGACGACGGCAGCAAAAAGGATGATAAACACCAGAAAGCTACCAAAGCCAAATAATAAACTATTTAATATGCCGTAAAGCAAAGCGACTGGAAGCGCTGGTAATCGAAGAATAGAGAGAGGGGGAAATTGCCCAAACAAGAAGATGCCAAATGCCGCACAATCATACCAAGCAAAAAGATAGACTAAAACGGCTAAAACACGCTCTTTAACGTCTGTAGAACCACGCCACGTCATAAAATTAAACTCCTAAACGGTTTTCTAGAGTTACACATATAGATAGGTAACTCATTATTTATAATCTGTGGTTCAATTATACAAAATTCAGCCCACTAAGCACCTTTTTAGAACTCACCGACAGGAACCTTTGCGCCTGAACTTTCTGGTTCACCTGTATTGTCCCATTGGAAATAATCTGTTGGTTCATTTTGCGAACGAGAATTGGGTGTTAGTTCATAAGGATATTCTTCTCCCTTGTCAGGAGACTCTACTTCCGCACTCCAAGTCCAATTATTATTTCCTCTCTCAATACCTTGAATGTCTTCGCTTGTTCCTGTGGGAACTTGGGGCGCTTCAACTGATTCTACAGGAATGGGGGAATTTTGAGCGAACAGGGGAGCGCTTGAAGCAGCAATAATCAGTAAAGCAGAAGAGAACCGATATAAGTAGCTCATGGCATTAGATAGCATTCATTAGAGAACATTTGGGATCATTAATCCATCTATACCTAAAATGTAGCAGAAGTCCTCTTAGAGGGAGAACTACTTTATGAAGCTTATGGGATGATTTTAGATTTAGCTTGTTGTTACCATTATAGTATCAACTTATGATTTTGTCGAAAATATCTTGGTGATCTTAATCACTTTTTTTGCCAGATTAAGTCGCATATTTGAGCATAATTGGTCAAAGTTGCCCTCGAAAAATTTTGCTTGTTCCTCAGACAAGCGACTTGACACCTGTGTGTTACTAAGTTTATGATGGTATTTGGTAAGATACATTTGAGTAAGATTTTCTAGTTTATGTTGCTATACATAAAAAAATTTCTATGAAACATATTTTAAATCAGTACTGCCAGCCATCTAGTACTGGATTACTTCTTTTAAGTATGCCAACTGGGTCGGGAAAAACCTATCATGTTCTCAATTTTATCTATGAGAATTACCTGCAATTTGCGCAAGAAGGAAGAAAGATTTTCTTTATTACGAATCTGAAGAAGAATTTACCTTATGATAACTTAAAAGAGCGTTTTACAAAAGAGGGTAAAGCGTCAGACTTTGAACAATATGTTTTGTTTATCAATGCTAATTCTGAGACAGTCATTGAGAAGTTACTTGACTTAGATGATGAAATTCCCGAATCGTTTAAAACCGAAAGCTATAACCAGTTAAAGAAGCAAATCAAAATGCTAGTGGAGTTGAAAGCGCTCTCTCAGATTCCTGACAGCGTGATCAAAGAGATTCAAGCTCAAATTAGAAAGGAGTTAGAGCCTAAGTTTCGCTCCTCAATTCGTGAGAATTTAAAGAAAAAATTTAAAACCAAGAAAGCAAAAATTAAAGCCATTAAAGAAAATTCTGATTATCAATGGATCGGAAAATTATATCCTGCTGTTTTCACCGAAGAAAAGACTGTTCTATTTTTGAGTATTGATAAATTTTTTCTGAAAAATGATACGTTAATTGAAGCCAGTTATCACTTTAAAGATAAACTAAATAACAATTCTTTGATCTTTATAGATGAATTTGATAGCACTAAAGCATCTATCTTACAGCAGATTATTGAATCAGGATTACAGCATAAAGTTGATCTGTTGAGCTTATTTCTGAATATTCATAATAACTTAGTACAAAATAAACCACCTGAAAAGTTGCTAAAAGAATCAGAATGGCGCAGAAAGAAACGAGAAGAAAAATCGGCTAATTGGTTATCACTACCTGATCAATTTGACTCATTTAAAGACAA
>JBFRWQ010000205.1:0-10266 GCA_051439665.1 Microcystaceae cyanobacterium
ACATTAGCCAATGTTCCTGCTTGGTTCGGTAATTCGATGCGAAGTGTTAAGCTGTATCTTGTGGAGGGGTTTAGTTTATCCATCTAAAAATGTTGTGGTAAGGTAGAACACTATATTAATGATTATCGGCTATTTCGGTTAATTTTTGTATGCTCTCATACATTTAAAGGATGGAGTAGAAAGAGTTTAGCGCTTATTTCATCAATTATTGTCAAACAACAAAATCGTTGTGTTATGATTTAGATGGACACAACAAAATTGTTTTGTTGGATTGTATCCTATTTAAGGCCTTGTATCATCTAGAGGGATTAAAAATGAAGTTCTTAATTTTACAAAAAACTATATTTAAGGACAAAAAACTATGTCAATTCCCCAATTTTCAGCAAATGGTACTTTACCTGCTGGAATTCATCTGGCCACGTTTACCGAAGTTGAAGCCAGATTAGGTTTTAATAAACGCCGTAAAACCCTTATAGAAGGTTTAAAACAAGCGTGTAAAGTATTAAAGCTGGCAGGTTGCAGTAGAATTTATTTGAACGGCAGTTTCTCTACTAATAAACCCTATCCTAATGACTTTGATATGTGTTGGGATGATCAAGGTGTTGACTTAGCTAAACTACAGAACTTAGAACCTGTTTTCTTTGAATTTAGCAACAAAAGAGCAGCACAAAAAGCTAAATATGGTGGTGAATTTTTTCCTGCTAATGCACAAGCTGATCAAAAAGGTAGGACTTATTTAGAATTTTTTCAAGAAGATCGAGATGGTAATCCTAAAGGAATTATAGCTATTGATCTTTAAAATTAAAACTATTTAACTTCAAATTAAGTCAACTCTTATATCTTATCCGATATCACCATGAACTCTAGTTAATAATGAATTTAAACTTATGATTAGCAATGAAAGACAGTATCAAATAACCCAAAAGCGAATTCGGGAATTTGAGCAACAAATCGCCGAATTAAATCAAACGCCCCTAGAAGAAGATCAAAATGAGCAGTTACGTCGTCAATTGTATCTAAGTAATTTTAACGCTACCCTTGAAGAATTGCAGGAGGAAGCGAAAGAATATGAAATCCTCAAAACAGGTACGGTTAACCATCTAGAAGTCAATGAATTTAATAGATTACCTGAAATGTTAATTAAAGCCCGTATTATCAGAGGATGGACTCAAGAACAATTAGCGGATAAGTTAGGCTTAAAACCGCAACAAATTCAACGCTATGAGTCAACCTTTTATGAAAGTGCAAGTTTTACTCGTATTTTAGAAGTGGTTGAAGCGCTAGAAATTCAAATCACTGGAGAAGTATTAATTTAACCTCTGACTTTTCACGGCATTTTTTAAGTTAAGGCTTGGAGGCAGGAGGAAGCGAAAATGAGATAATTTAAGTTATTCATCAAATTTCTGCCTTAAAACTGGTTAAATAATCAATAAAACTCATATCATGACCATTTTTCTTTATTTTTTAGTTAAAGTAGGAAATCATGAGCCATTGCCCTGAACTTCTGATGATTTATTAGCAAAATAAACCCTTTTTTTACGAAATTCATATCTTTCTTGATGACTCATGGTTTGTTGACAACCAGCGGCCACTATATCATCAAATGTTTCTAGAGAATTATCCGACATTTCTGGGGATACCATATCGGGTTTCAATTCTTGTACAGAATTGTTGGGCTGTTGACCTTGTAAACTTGAAAGCATAACCTTCCTCTCCAGGGGCAATTGTTGTCCATCCAATTGATTCCATTTTAACCTTATCTTGATAATAAGACATCGCCTCTTCTACCGAATCAAGGACAACGATTTCTTCCATTGTACCACCACCACAATATTTAAGCGCAATTTTAGTCACATACCAAATTAGCCAAAATCCTACAGGTTTGACCAATCTTTGTTGTCGCTGAATTCCTTCTAAATGGAGAATTTCTAAATATTCAATTACATTATTCAAATAGGGATAAGGATAAAGACCAAATCTAATTAATCCTAAAATTTTTTCTTGATAAGATAGTTTGATAATTCCTTCACAATCAAAATCTGTATTATGCCAAAACCCTAACCAGTTAAATGTCCAATCTTCCTGATATAAATTTAACAGATCTTCTTGTCTCGCTTCTTCTAGATAAGCCTTAACTAATTCTCCGGATTGAGCAATAACAGTCACTTCATAACGAGGAGTAACTTTGCCACTTTCAACCATAGAATTTAACGATACACGTTCATAGATTATTCTTTAACATCATATCATAGTTATAGGTTAAGTGAGCAGGATACTCACACCTTTGATATCTCAAACTTATTTAATTAAACTCTTTGATTTGATTAGTCGTATCATAGCGATCGCTAATAAGCAGCCATGCAATTACACGCTTTCGAGCAGCAGCATCTACTTGCTCTAATAGTTCATCTTCTTGCAAAATACTGTCTAAAGAAGAACCGATATGAGGATTTTTGGTCATTTTTGAGCCTCCAATTCTTTTTTCCCTAACAAACTAAATCGCTCCTGCCAACCTAACTATGCTTGTAATCAATACACAGAGAACAAGTTACTCATTCCCAAATAACTATGTTATGGTGGACTTAACAATTCGCAATATTTTTCTGGACGGCAAACTATCATGGTTGCATCAACGTCAATTTATTCATCTGCTCAAGATACCCAAGCCCTCAAAGCGGTGTGGGAAAGCATAAGTTGGGAAAGCTGTCCATCCCATTATAATTTCCATTTACACACCCACTACTCCGATGGTCAACTCAGTCCAACCGATTTGCTTGACCAGGCGGTAAAAATTGGACTTAAGGGGTTAGCCATTACTGACCATCATTCAGTTAAAGGCTACTATACTGCTCAATCTTATCTACAAACAATTAATCAAGCCAAGATCCATCTTTGGACAGGGATTGAAATTACCTCTGACTTGGAAGATGTGGACGTACACTTACTAGGTTATGGCTTTAATCCTGAGCATCCTGCCCTTGTTCCCTATATACATGGAATTGCGCCCCAAGGCCGTCGAGCATTAGCTGAAAATGTCATTGATGCGCTGCACCATGCGGGAGGATTAGTCATTTTAGCCCACCCTGAAAGATATTATCAATCCGCCAATGACTTAATTCCTTTGGCAGCAGAATTAGGCATTGATGGAGTAGAAACTTACTATGCCTACGGAAATCCGAAGCCTTGGCAACCGACTCCCCAAAAAACGGAACTGGTTCACTCACTCGGCGAAAATTACGGATTATTCCATACTTGTGGGACAGATACCCACGGTCGAAACATTTTACAACGTATTTAACTAAAATATATGAAACTTACATGGCTTGATAACAACAGTTGGCTGATTGAGATGGGGAGTAAAACCATTCTTCTTGATCCCTGGCTGATAGGAGACTTAGTATTTGGAGGTCAAACATGGTTATTTCGAGGAATTAAACAAACAGCCTTTGAAATTCCCTCTCAAATTGATTTAATTCTCCTTTCCCAAGGACTAGAGGATCATTCCCATATCCCCACCCTAGAAAAATTAGATCATCAGATTCCCGTTGTTGCTTCCCCCAGTGCAGCCAAAGTTGTTGAACAATTAGGATATTCTCAGATCACCCCTTTAGATCATGGTCAAAGCTACTGCTTAGATAACGAAATTGAGATTAAAGCCTTTGAAGGCTCACAGCTTGGACCGACTTTAACGGAAAATGCCTATGTTGTCAAAAATCTAAGTGACCAACACAGTATTTATTATGAACCCCACGGCAATCATTCGGCTAAATTAGCCCAAATTGCTCCTATTGATGTGGTTATCACCCCTGTCATTGATTTTAAGCTCCTTAAATTTGCTCCTGTCTTAAACGGACAAAAAACAACCTTAAAATTATGCCAATCCTTACGTCCTCAAGTAGTACTGCCTACAGCCAGAGCAGATGATACAAAGTATGAAGGCGCTTTAACCATGCTGCTACAAGAGGAGGGAACATTTGACAGTTTCCGTCAGATGTTAGCAGATCACCAATTATCAGCCCAATTAATGCAGCCTCAACCCTATAAACCTATTGAATTATCATTTCAGTCAACAGTGAACAGTTAGCAGTAACCAGTGACTTGTCTGTTATTCGTGGTTAAAACGATCGCATTTGCTAAATATACTGATCAAGCAGTGTACAATCTTAGTTAACAATCCTTTAAAGATAATTTAATTTTCATGGTTTCTAATCCTCACACCTCCACCCTTAAGCCCACCTTGAGCCATATCACCCAACAACAAGAAAAGTTACTTAATTGTCAAGAAGGGGTGCTCAAAGTGATTGAACAAATGGGACAGCAGCAGGAAAAGCTGATTCATACTCAAGGATTATCTATTCAAAATCAGGCAGATTTAGCAGGCAGTATGCGCCAAATGATGGACTCTCAAGCCCAACTCACCCAAGTGATTAAGATGATGGGAGAACAACTGGCCTCAAATCGGGCAGCCATCGATCGCATTGAATGTGTCATGGACTATTTAATGAAGAAGGATGGGGAACGAACCCCTGATGCTTAAATCTTGATAGGGCTTAAGCGCTGTGTAAAGTCAATCTGGGTGGTTAATATTTCTTAGCCTCCTCTATTCGTCTCGAAACACCCAATTAAACCCGAAAAGACCTCAAGGGTTTAGGTAACAAAACCGATACATTCAAACCCATTTTTCACAAAAAACGTTAGAATACTAAAACCCTTGTACTGAAACAAATCTGTTAATAGCATCCTAGAAACATTAATGGCTACTATCACCAATAATCCCGATAAAGAAAAAGCGCTCAACCTCGTACTAACTCAAATAGAGCGTAATTTTGGTAAAGGCTCGATTATGCGCTTAGGAGACGCAGCGCAAATGCGGGTTGAAACCATCCCCAGTGGAGCGCTAACCCTTGATTTGGCCTTGGGGGGAGGACTTCCCAAAGGCCGGATTATTGAAATCTATGGTCCTGAAAGCTCAGGAAAAACCACCCTCGCTCTTCATGCGATCGCAGAAGTGCAAAAAGCAGGTGGCGTGGCGGCCTTTGTCGATGCGGAACACGCATTAGATCCTCTGTACTCAGATGCCTTGGGAGTCGATATTGAAAACCTGTTAGTGGCACAGCCAGATACAGGGGAATCTGCCCTAGAAATTGTGGATCAATTAGTGCGATCGGCAGCAGTTGATATTGTGGTAGTAGATTCTGTGGCTGCTTTGACTCCCAGAGCCGAAATCGAAGGAGAAATGGGAGATACCCAAGTGGGGCTACAGGCACGATTAATGAGTAAAGCGCTGCGAAAAATTGCGGGAAATATTGGTAAATCTGGGTGTGTAGTTATCTTTTTAAACCAACTGCGTCAAAAAATTGGGATTAGTTACGGGAGTCCTGAAGTTACCACTGGGGGAACAGCTTTAAAATTTTACTGTTCTGTGCGGTTAGATATTCGTCGGATTCAAACCTTGAAAAAAGGAAGCGAGGGAGAATATGGGATTCGTGCCAAAGTCAAAGTAGCGAAAAATAAGGTTGCACCGCCTTTCCGTATTGCTGAATTTGACATTATTTTTGGTCAAGGGATTTCCCGTATGGGTTGCTTAATTGATTTAGCAGAAAAAACGAGTGTGATTAATCGAAAAGGGGCATGGTATAGCTATAATGGCGAAAATATCTCCCAAGGACGGGATAATGCCGTTAAGTATCTCCAAGATAATCCTAAGATTGCTGAGACAGTTGAAAATCAGGTTCGGGAAAAACTGGAATTAGGCTCATTGGATTTTGCTGTTTCTACTGAGCCTTCTTCTGCTGCTGATGAAGAGGAATAAAAGAGAGATTATGTAGGGTGTTGTAGTAGGCAAAGCCCACCCTACCCAAAGGGGGAAGAGGGGGAAAGTATTCATTTTCCCTGCATCTCCCACACCGATTGTAGGGGCGCAAGGCTGGCGCTCATAACATCTAAAGTCAATCGATTAATCTTAGTTGCCAGATCGTGGTAAATTAGAATCAATCGATTAATCTTAACTTATTGAAGGATGTTAGAAATTTCCAAACAAGATATTATCGCTCGGCTTCAGTTTGATAACCCTTGGTGGGAAACAGAAGGAAGAGAAAAGATTGGTTATGAAAATATGCCAAGAAGACTATATTTCACTCCTTTTTACCAAAAAATAGTTGATAGAAGTATTCGTCGAGCCGTTGTCTTAATGGGACCAAGACGTATTGGTAAAACGGTTATGGTTTATCATAGTATTCGTCAACTAATAGAGACTGGTGTTAAAGCGCAAAATATTCTTTATCTTTCTCTGGAAACGCCTATTTATACTGGACTTTCTTTAGAGCGCTTTCTTCATTATTTTCAAGAAATATTTGATCATCAGCGCAACACACCATTATTTATTTTTTTTGATGAAATTCAATATTTGCGTGACTGGGAAGTTCATTTAAAATCTCTAGTTGACTCTTTTCAGGACTATCATTTTGTAGCCACTGGCTCTGCTGCTGCTGCACTGAGATTAAAAAGTAACGAGTCAGGTGCAGGCCGTTTTAGTGATTATATTTTACCCCCTTTAACCTTTGCTGAATATTTAATATTCATTGAGCGAGAAAAGGAATTGATCATAGACTTATCTAATCAAGAAGATGACTTGAAAAATCATGAGTATTCTACGCCTAAGATCGATGAATTAAATCGAGAATTTGTTAACTATTTGAATTTTGGAGGATATCCAGAAGCAGTTTTTTCAGAAACAATTAGACAAAATCCAGAACAATATATTAAGAGTGATATTATTGATAAAGTACTATTACGGGATTTACCTAGTCTGTATGGAATTAGTGATATTCAAGAATTAAATCGATTATTTACCACCCTAGCTTATAATTCAGGCAATGAGATCAACTTAGAGGGATTATCTCAATCATCTGGTGTGGCTAAGAATACCATTAAGCGCTACTTAGAATACCTTGAAGCAGCCTTTTTAATCCGTCGGGTGGAAAGGATTGATCAAAATGCGAAAAGATTTAAACGAGCCAATTTTTTTAAAGTTTATTTAACTAATCCATCCATGCGGGCTGCACTATTTGGACAATTTAATGCAGACTCAGATATCATGGGATCGATGACAGAAACCGCTATTTTTAGTCAATGGCAACATAGTCAAATAACTAACCTTTATTATGCCCGTTGGAAATCAGGAGAAATTGATATTGTTAACTTAGAGCAAGGGAAACAAACCCCTTCTTGGCTAGTTGAAGTTAAATGGAGTGATCACCCCTATAGATATTCTTCAGAATTAGATAATTGTGTTAAATTTGTGCAAAAAAATTCTCAAATAAAGCAGCCCATCACCATAACCAGTCGAAGCATTACAGACAATAAGATAATCTATCAAAATGTATGGTTTAGATTTATCCCATCTAGTTTATATGCTTATACCGTGGGAACTATAGCTAAACGCAGCAATGAGGAATGAAGAATGAGGAATGAAGAATGAAGAATGAAGAATGATATTCCCTACTATGAAAGGGATCGCAGCTATGTTTGATTGTCCTAACCTAAATGCGTAGAGTTATAAGAAGTGAGGAGTGAGGAGTGAGGAGTAGGAAATAGGTTATAACAGACTTCCATACTTTCCCAAAGTCTTAAAACATTTAAACCCTTTGACGATCAGGATTTTAATTCATAATTCATAATTCATAATTCCTTTAATCTCTTTAATTTTTTGGGTGATGTGAATATAATCTTCTGTACTGCCCTGCTGTTTAAATAATTCAGCAGCCTTCTCTAGGTTTTTAATCGCTTGCTCAGGTTGCTCTAAACTAATATAAGCAAAGCCTAAATTAGCATAAGCTTCAGCATAGTCAGGATTAAGTGCGATCGCTTGGTGTAAATCTTCCACCGCTTCTGGTAATTTACCAATTCCCCCATAATTTGACCCCCGATTGTAATAAGCGTGGGGATCACTGGGATCAATCAGTAAAATCTGGCTATAGTCTTCGATCGCTTTTTCTGCTTCCCCTAAACGACTATACACGGCTCCCCGATTATTATACGCTGCAATATCATCAGGATGAATGCGTAGGGATTGCTCAAAATCTGCGATCGCTAATCGAAACTCCCCTTGCTCTGCATAGGTTACTCCTCGATTGTAGTAAGCATCTGCATTATCAGGATTATGAATTAGCGCTTCTGTGTAGTCGGCGATCGCCATTGAAAAGTCCCCTTCTTCGGCGTAAAGATTGCCCCGATTGACATAAGCATCGGAAAACTTAGGATAGAGGCGAATTAGATCGTCAAAATTACGAATTGCTCCTTTATAATCTCCTTGCATCGTCCTGCGTAATCCTTCTTCCCAGAGAGGACTTTCTGTTGCTGTAACACTTTGACTCACTAATTGCCCTTCAGTTTCTTGAGAAAAAACCAAAGCTTTGAGCGGAGAAAAAAATAGAACACCTGTTCCAAAAAAGGTCAAACCTAATAAACTAAAGATCAATGATTTTCGTAGTTTCATGGGGATAGATAGGAGAGTAGCACCCTAGATCGTATTAAATCGTTTGATTTTTGCCAGATAACAGATAAATAATAATGCAAATTTATTGTTTCGTCTGCCCTGATGCTGAATCAATTTTCGCCTTTAGTATAACGAATTAGACAGACCGTTTTACGAGCAAAAAGAGTAAAGAAAAGTAAATTTTCCGAAAAGCTAAGTTTTGTTTTAGAATGGAAAGAGACTGTCAAATGTGTAGGTTAAGATAAGTTTAAAATTAATGATTAAAGTCCTTCATCTCTCAGATATTCACATGGGAAGCAGCTTTTCTCATGGCCGCATTAATCCTGAAACAGGGGTAAATACCCGTCTAGAAGATTTTGTCAATACCCTAAGTCAATGTATTGATCGAGCGATTACAGATCCAGTAGATTTAGTCTTATTTGGGGGAGATGCGTTTCCCGATGCGACTCCTCCCCCCTACATTCAGGAGGTATTTGCTGCTCAATTTCGTCGATTAGCGGATGCAGATATTCCCACAGTTTTATTAGTCGGAAATCATGATCAACATTCCCAAGGAAACGGAGGAGCAAGTTTATGTATTTATCGGACGCTAGGTGTTCCTAAATTTCTCGTTGGTGATTGTATTCATACCCATAAAATTACCACTCGCAATGGACCGATTCAAATAGTTACTTTACCTTGGTTAACCCGTTCTACTCTGCTAACTAGACCAGAAACTGAAGGGTTATCCTTAGATAGTATTCATCATTTAATTATTGATAGATTAGGTCCTATTTTAGAGTCAGAAATTCGACAATTAGAGCCAGAGATACCGACTATTTTATTAGCTCATTTAATGGCAAGTAAGGCAAAATTAGGAGCAGAAAAGCTATTAGCCGTAGGGAAAGGATTTACTGTTCCTATGTCCTTATTAATAAGAGAAGAGTGGGATTATGTAGCGCTTGGCCACGTCCATAAACACCAAAATTTGAACCCAAATAATGATCCCCCAGTGGTTTATCCTGGCAGTATTGAACGAGTTGACTTTAGTGAAGAGAAAGAAGATAAAGGATATGTATTGTTAGACATAGAAAAAGGGAAAGTAAATTGGCAATTTTGTCCCCTTCCTGCCCGTCAGTTTTGTACTGTAGAAGTGGATGTTTCCCAAGCAGATGATCCCCAAGAGATGATTATCAAAGCGATCGCAGAAAAAGAGATTGAAGATACGGTGGTGCGTTTAATTTATCATATCCGTTCTGAACAATTGGATTTAATTCATCCTCCTAATTTACATAATGCCCTAAAATCGGCTCATCATTATACCATTCGTCCTGAATTAAAGAGTCAATTAGCCCGGCCAAGGATTCCCGAATTAGGGGTTAATCAGAGTTTAGATCCCCTAGAAGCGCTGAAAACTTATCTTAATAGTCAAGATGATTTAAAGGATATGATGGATGATTTATTAGTCGCAGCAGAACAGTTATTAGTAAGATGCGAGTGAATAACATTCATAATTCATAATTCATATCATTCTTTTCCACCACACCCGTAGGGGTTGAACAGTGTTCAACCCAACCCCAAATATTTAACCCAACCCCAAATATTCAACCCAAACCCCAAATATTAGGGCAGAATGGTATTCTGCCCCTACGAGAATTATATAATTGTTAAATATGCGATCGCTCTCTTGGAGAGAGGTAAAACTATCAAAACATTCCAAATAGAGGAGAGGAAGTTTTCAATCAATTCATTCCACATCTCACACCCGTAGGGGTTGAACAGTGTTCAAC
>JBFRWQ010000206.1:0-6981 GCA_051439665.1 Microcystaceae cyanobacterium
ATAACGAGCGAGAGATAGCCACGTCCTTTGAAGGCTTTAGTCGAGCGGTAGAGGGTTTTAACCCTCAGTTATATGTTATTATGGGAATGCCTTCCACGGTGAAAAACCCGTGCGGTTTAAGTTAAAAGTAACGGCACAGGTAGATTGCTATCTATCCAAGTCCGGTAAGGGATTATTGACAGTCCCTAAACGATATTTTTTTGACCAATCTGTCTAAATCAGATCGTAAACAAGCGCAGACGTGGATTAATCCCGTCGGAGCTTAACGTTTGGAATCCACGCGTTTTTAAACCGTGGAGATGTCAAATCTTGTGTTCTTATGAATATTTCGACTCAGTGTGACACCGATGCGATCGCCACATCTCTTAATGATCATCTCGAATTTTTTGATCTAACCGTCTCTAAAGTCTCTAACAAGTTTCTTGGCAAGATATGGCGGCTAAAACTGCCGCAGAAGTCACCACCCATGCTAGTAAAAAAGTAGATTCGATTATCAATAATCCGATGTGGGACTCAATCCCTAAAAGCGCTACAGAAGCAGCAATAGAGCATAGTGAAGCATTAATGAAGAAGGCATCAGAAACGATTGATTCTATGGACGATAAATTTAAGAAAGCTACTCCAGTTGATCCGCAAGAACCACTAGATTTAGCTAAAGTCCCAGAAGCACAACGAATTGCTTTCTATGGTGCCTTATTTGCGATCGCATCAGCTGATGGCACAATAGAAAAAGATGAGATGGAACTCATTTTTGGCATGATGGACTTAGAAGGAATGTCAGAAACAGGAAAACGTCTATGTCAATCTTTTATCATTGAATCACCTCCTTTTGAAGATTGCCTGCAAAAATTAAAAACAGCAGATGAAAGGCTTCGTTATGGCTTAATGGTTAACTTAATTGATTTAGCTTGGATTAATCATGAAATTGATGAAAATGAATTAAAGGTCATTAAATTAACCCAGAAAGTATTTAATATCACGAATGAACAGGTAATAGCTATTAGTAAGTTTGTCAAGGAAGTTCAAAAAATTCGTGCAGGAGGTTTAGATGATAATAAAGCAGCCGATGCTATGAAAACAGCAACCGCAGGATTATCAGCTGTTGGTGTTCCTATTGCTGCAGTTTGGTTTTCTGGTTCAGTCATTGGCTTAAGCGCAGCAGGAATTACGTCTGGATTAGCTGCATTAGGTGCTTTAGTTGGTTTAGGGGGAATGATCCCTGGCATTGGTGTAGCAATTTTGTTAGGTACAGGAATTTTTATAGGTATTAATAAGTTTTTAGATACAGGAGATCAACGGAAAAAAGAAGAACTACAAGCAGAAAAAGAACGTAAAGCTCAATTAGTTATTCAGAATCTTCAATCATCGCTTAATAGGGTGATAGAACAAATTGCTGAATTAAATCAAAAAGCCAGTGAGAGTGAAGCTAATAAGCAAGCAATTCAAATTTTAACTGACAAAATGAAAAAGCTTCAGCAGTTAGTTAATAAACGAAAAATTGATCATCAACTAGATTGTCTAGAACAGGAAATATGAAGTAGATTAAACTCACATTTCGTAGAGTGGGCTAAGTATAAAAGACTTCTCAAAAAATGAGAGATTGATATATTTGCCCACCTAAACCACTGCTCATTATTACTTAGATTTAGTTATGTTGTCAGATTCCTTTATCATCGAATTAAAATCTGTATTACAAACACAAAATTCTCTTTTACAGCAAATTGAAGATGAGTTGTTAGAACTTGAAGAAAAATTATCCGATGTTGATGAACAAACCCAACAACTTCAAGCACTTGAAAAAATGATGGCTGAACTTGAAGCATCTATCGATTATCTAGAAGCCGATGATTTTGAAGATTTTGATATTACTCAAATTAGTAAACTTTATGAAAATCATCAACAATCTATCTCTAAAGAGTTAATCAAAATTGGCTATCAAGATTGGACTAGCTTTGTTCGTCAATGCCAGATTTATACATTAGAACGAGGAATTGATCCTTTAACTCCCTATGAAAGTTTATTAACTCAATCTGATCTTGACAAACTAAAAAATGAATCTTATGATGCTCAATATCAATGGGATCAGTTTGATTATATAGCTGTTGGTACAAGTGGAATCTTAGCAGCCTTAACTGATGTTTTTTTAGTAGCTATACCCCAAAATATAAATAGCGGTAAATTTACTGGGCAATTAGGAAGTCCTCTTACTGCATGGCTTAAACAATACAATACCCATCAATCTAATGATTGGTTTGCTCAATGGGCAAAAACTTTAGAAAAAGAATGTAAAACTCCCTATGATCATCCTACAATTTTTGAAGGGATGGGTGGAAGAACTCACCGTTTTCAATCATTGGGACATGATCCTATTTTGGGATTTATTTTCGGAATTTTAGACATTATGAGAGGCACGATTACAGGTTTTTATTATGATAATCTTACCAATTTTCATCAATTCCAATGTCAGCCAGTTTCTCAAGCTAAAACCCTTGGACTAATTGAAGCCTTTTTATGTCACCTGGGTCATTTAATTTCTGATGTAGCAACACCAATGGGACTTCCTGCCCCCTTTCTGACATTGATGCAAGCTATTGATAGTGGTAGCTTTGGAGAAAAAAATCGAACGGTTGCCGAAGTTGCTCGTTGGATGTATCTAAATGGCTATGATTTTCGTCATTTCTTAATCACAGGAATTTCTCCTGCTGTGATTGAAATAACTCTCAGAGCTTATATGATGTTGAGACACTATTCTGAGCAAAAAGACTGGAATCTTAATATGATATCTAATCCTAAATATAGAACGATGCTTTTATCCGCTCATGGAATAGCTACATTAGCAAATGCAGGAAAAATCACTTTAATGCAAGGGAATCCTTTAGCGATTAATTATGCTCAATGGTTAGCCTGTGTTCGTTATCTTGTTCCTAGTCTGAAATATTGGATATTTGATCAACATCAATTAAAGTTAGATCACCTTGAAAAAATTAATACAGGTAACTGGGATAACTTATTGAACAATAGTGATAAAATCTTAAAAATGGTCACTCAATCTAGTGAAATCATTTATCTAGGCTAACTAGACTACTCTACAAGGGAAGATGAGGGATATCTTATAATAATTTCCCATACTTATGTCATTGGACCAACTAAAGATAGATAGGGAGATTGTAGATATTTTTGAGCGATCGCATCTTGAATCAGTGTAAGGAACTTCTAAGGAATAAATTACCCTGTGATGGGTTACAGCACAAATCATGTATTTATAAGATTTTTCTAAAAACTATCTGCGTGCCTAACCCATCCTACAATTTCAGTGACCAGTTACAATAGATTGAGCCGTTAATCCTTTCCTTTCGTTTAACCCATGAACCTTATCTTATCCCTCGAACAAGAAAAATTTATTCAATCACAGATTGCAACAGGAAAATATGCAAATAAACAACAAGTAATTGAGACAGCCCTCACCCTTTTACAACAACAAACACAAGATTATGAACAATGGTTAGAAGAAACTCGTGCTAAGGTTAAAGTTGGATTAAACCAACTGACAAGAGGGGAAAAAGTGGATGGAGAGATAGCAATCGCACAATTAAAAGAGAAGTTTAAACAACAATGATCTGCTGTTTAATTCATAATTAATAAATCTCAAATATCTATATTTTGAACATGAGAATAGGCTAATATTTTATAATCTTGAGTCATGATCGGACAATTCAGAACTCTTGCTGAAGATACAATCAAACGGTCTGCTGGATCTTTGTGAAATGGTTCAGGAAGTCTGAACGCATCAATAGCAATACTAGCAGAAATAGGAATAAAAACAATTTTTGAGTCTGCCATAATCTGCTCAATCCACAATTCAGGAATGATCGGTAAATTAATTCTTTGACGATCATAAAGACAAATAATTTCCATTAAGGAAACTGTACTGATTCCAATAATTTCATTAGGTCTTTCCAGTCTTTCCCGATAAGTGATATTAAGAGAATCATCACTCAGTTGCCACCATAGTAAAATATGAGTATCAATGATAATCATGACAGAGAGGAAGAATCAGTTAACATTTCCCAGTCTGTTTCCTCAAAAACAGGTGCATAAGGATCAACATTTTCTGGATAGACTTTATTTTTAAGTGTTTGGCAGGATTTCATTGTTTCCGGGTTAGGACTATTTGATGCTTCAATTATCTTAATAAGAGCATCATGGATGATTTCGTCAACACTTAATCCTGTCACAGCAGAAACTTGATAAAGGGATTGAATTTCTTGAGGAGTTAAATTAACATTAATTACCATTGTCCAAAGGATGATTTTGTTGATATAGCGACTACTATCAATAAATTATAATCGTTTTCTACATAGAAAAATATTAATTAAAATGAACTATATCACTTATTTTTCTTTAGCTCTGAGTAAGCCCCTGCATTTAACACATTGGTGAATCCATTGGAGCGAAGAATTTCTTCTGCAACACTAGCTCTTCTACCACTGCGACAGTAAAGTACAATCATACGATCTCGCTCTTCTGTTATTTCCGAAATTCTTTGAGCGATTTCGTCATAGGGAATATTAAGGGCTCCATCTAGATGGCCGCCAGCAAATTCTTCTGGTGTTCTAACATCAATCACAATTGCTCCAGCATTAATCGCTTCTGTCGCCTCTTCAGTTGGGAAATTTGTCGCCATTAAGTGTCCTATAAAAGGTAAGAAACACAAAAAAGAGGTTATACCAACAATTATGATCAATAGTAGAGTAGTTGCTCTGTGCATATAAATTCTCCAAGGAATAACGAAGCCATTCAAAGCTGATAGACTATGAGGATGCTAACTAGGCTCTATAAAAATGATACCCAATTCCATCAGCAAAAACTTCCTAACCCCATCTTTTAAATTCTTAGTAATTTTCCTCTTATTTCTTTTCACTGATATATTAACTGTTCCTTCTGTTACTGCACAATCAGACCCGTCTGCTCCCTCAAAACAAGACATTTATCGCTTAATCGAGCAATATAACCAAGCACGAGAAGATAAGAATACTGTTCTCTTAGAACAAATTTTAACAACAGATGTGGATCAACTGGTCTCTTCAGGTGAATGGCGACGAGGAATTGAAACGGCGGTAGCAGGAATGCTACGAAGCTCTAATCGTAATCCTGGTCAAAGAATACTCACTGTTGAGCAGATTCGGTTTTTGAATGCTGATACAGCCATTGTCGATACACGCTACGAAATACGACTTGATAGTGGTGTTGTTCGCAATTTGTGGAGTACCTTTATCGTTATCAAAAAAGAAGGAGCATGGAAAATTACAGCTATTCGTAATATGTCCCCAACTCAGCACTCAAAGTAAGATCAAGTCTGACTTATAGGAAGTATGGGGAGTGTGGGAAGACCATACAAATAATTTTCCCTACTTATGTCATTGGACCGACTAAAGATAGATAGGGAGATTGTAGATATTTTTGAGCGATCGCATGAATCTGTTCGGCTGTAATGGCTGCGATCGCATCTTGAAAGATTTGGTCATAGTCTAATCCTAATTCGAGGGTTTCGTACCAACCATTTAACTGAGCAATTTCTCCATTAGTTTGTTTCCCTAGAGCATATTGACCCAGTAACTTATTTTTAGCTGCTTTTAATTCAATGGGGCTTAATTCTTGCTGACACAGACGATCTGCTTCTGCTTGTAACCCTTCAATGGCAACTTGAGTATTTTCAGGCGCAGTTCCCATATACATAATAAAAGGGGCTAAGTCAAGGCGAGTGGGATAAAAGGCAGACACATCATAGGCTAACCCTTTTTTCTCTCGCAATTCGACAAACAAACGGCTAGAGAGTCCATTTCCTAAATAGGTACTGAGTAACTTAAGAATCGGATAATCCTCATCCTTAACACTAGCGCTTAGATAGCCCAACATTACAATTGACTGTTGAGTCTCTTGGGTGGTTTGCTGCTGACTGGGTTGGTGAGATAAAGTAGATAGCTCAAGGGTGGGAAAAGAGGTATTAGGAACTTCCCAAGGGGCAAAAATCGAACTAACAATCTCTTGAGCCTTTTCTAGGGTGATTCGGCCTGATAGACTGATAATTAAGTGATCGGGTCGAAAGTGAGTTCTATGATAGTTAAATAGGTCTTCTTGACTCAGGTTAGCTACTGTCTCTTGAGTCCCTAACACAGAGAAACCATAGGGATGATCAGGGTAAAGAGCGCTTCTTAGTTGACTAAACGCTACATTAAAAGGCTGTTCGAGTTGGGAACGGATATTACGCTGAGTTAATTCCTTTTCGAGACTAATTTCGTGGGGAGGGAGTAAGGGCGATCGCACTATATCTGAGGCTAATGCCAATAATTTGGAAAAATCAGCCGAAATACTCTTTAAACTTAAGTAAAAATAATCATTGGTCACATCTGCTCCCAAACTCGCCCCCATTGACTCTACGGTTTCCGCAATTTCGACGGCGGTTTGATGGGTTGTTCCTTTAGTAAGGAGAGTCGCTAATAAATGGCTTAATCCTGCTTGATCTAGACTTTCCCAGCAAGATCCCGCATTCTTAAAAAATAATCTTCCAGCAATTAAATCTGTTGTTGGATTTTCATTAACAATAAGCGTAATCCCATTATCAAGAATAAGGCGATGAAGGGGCGAAGTATCAAGCATGGTTAGGTTGTTTCAGTAAACAGTAAACAGTAATCAGTAATCAGTAATCAGTAATCGGTAAGATCAAGGCGTTTCTATTCCTCATTCTTCATTTGATCAAACAGGGTTAATTGTTCTTCTTCTGTGTGGGATAATCGTGAACTACCACACGCTGACCTGACGGTAAAGCGTGGGCTTCTTACCCAACAGAAAGGGTCATAGTGGATTTCTTGCGTCCTCCTCTACTCCGTCTTACATCTGGGCGATAAGCTTTGTCCCCCGTTCCAGAGGTCAGAATTCGTAGTCCCTCGTTTCTGAGAGAAATTGAGGCGTTAACATCTCTGT
>JBFRWQ010000207.1:0-6203 GCA_051439665.1 Microcystaceae cyanobacterium
TCTCTGAAATCGAAGAAACAGACTTTATTTCTTGCGTTTTCCATATTTGCGTAAAAAACGATCAACTCGTCCTTCTGTATCAATAATTTTCTGAGTCCCTGTGTAAAAAGGATGGTTTCCTGACCAAATTTCCACATGAATCTCAGGTTGAGTTGAGCCGACGGTTAACACTTCTTCCCCGTTGCAAATCACTTTTGCATTAGGATACCAAGTGGGGTGAATGTCTGATTTAGGCATGATGTTTCCCTCCAAATAATGACACAATAAAATTAACGTTTAGAGTATTGGGGCGCTTTACGGGCTTTATGCAGACCGTATTTCTTCCGCTCTTTAGCACGGGGATCACGGGTTAAATAGCCTTCACTTTTCAAAGGAGGGCGATTTTCAGGAGTCAGTTGACACAGCGCTCTAGCAACTCCTAGTTTAATGGCATCGGATTGACCCGTTAAGCCACCACCATGAGCCGTGACAACTATATCATACTCATTTTCTAGCCCTAATGTTTCTAAGGGAGACTTAATGGCTTGAATATAGGAAGGAATACGGTTAAAATAGTCCATTCCTGGTCGTTTATTAACGGTAATCTCTCCACTGCCTGGCATTAATCGTACTCTGGCAACGGAGGACTTACGGCGGCCAGTCCCCCAATAAACAACTTTGTCTTCAGTCGGTGTAACAGTGGCTTCCATTAGTTACCTCCAGTGGGAATTGTATTAATTTCTAGGGTTTCGGGTTTTTGAGCTTGATGGGGATGGTCTGAGCCTTTATATACCTTAAGATTGGTAAATAATTTACGACCAAGGGTGTTTTTCGGTAACATTCCTTTAACGGCTTTCTCAATAATCCGCTCAGGAATCCGTGCTTGTAGTTTCTCAAAGGTTTCTGTTTTCATGCCCCCTGGACGGCCAGAATGGCGACGATACAGTTTTTGTTGAGGTTTTCTACCTGTTACCACAACTTTCTCCGCATTGATTACGATCACGTGATCGCCTGTGTCCATAAAGGGAGTATAAGTTGGTTTATTTTTGCCTCGTAAAATTTTGGCAATTTCTGAGGCTAAACGGCCTAAGCGCTGATCGGTGGCATCGATGACGTACCACTTCTGATCTAAACTTTCTGCTGTTGGTAATACAGTTTTATTCATGGTTCGGTTTTAGGTATTAGGTGTGAAGCTAAAAAGCGGTTGACTATCAAACCACAATTTTTGAGGAAAGGGAAAATGTTCGTAACCCACCCGAAGAAAACAGAGTCCCTTAGCGGGGGCTGCATATTTTACCTCTTCTCTGCGTTGATTAACCCAAATATCCGTAAAATTCTGCACTGAGCGCTGACCATTGCCCACTTCCACCAACATCCCGACCAATAGACGAATCATGCCATAGAGAAAGCCACTGGCTTGAATTTCGATGTGCAGTAAGTCCCCTCGTCGGTAACAGTCAACTCCCTGCACTTCTACCCAAGAATGGGGGCGGTGGGAATTTGAGCGACGGAAAGCAGCTAAATGATGTTTACCTAATAAGGGATTTAAGGCTTCTTGCATCAAGGCTTCCTGAAGCGGAAAGTGGTAATAATGCCAACTATAGGGCTTAACGAATAAATTAGGACATTTATCGGTGTAAATTGTATAACGATACCGTCGCCACAGCGCTGAGAAACGGGCGTGCCATTCTAGGTCCACTGCCGCCGATCCCCGAATTAAAATATCATCAGGAAGATGACCATTTAAGATAATTGCCCATCGTTCGGCAGGAATCACACTTTGATGGTCAAAATGGGCGACTTGGGCTGCGGCATGAACGCCTGCGTCTGTGCGGCCTGAGCCATGTAAGGTGACGGGATGGTTAAGAATTTGGGCAAGGGTATCTTCAATTTCCCCTTGAACGGTGCGATGGTTAGGTTGTCGTTGCCATCCATGAAAATGGCTGCCTAAGTATTGAATCACTAGGGCAACTCGTTGCTTTTCCGTAGATTTAGACGACTTTGCTAACATTTACATCAATTCGATGATCGCCATTTGGGAGTTATCCCCTCGACGGCTGAGGGTGCGCACAATACGGGTATAGCCCCCTTTACGGCTACCATACCGTTCGGGCGCTTGTTCAAATAGGGCGTGAACCAGTTGTTTGTCGTAGATATAGCCCATTGCTTGCCGTCTGGCGGCTAAAGAGCCATCTTTGGCTAGGCTAATCATTTTATCTGCCTGAGAGCGCACTGCTTTTGCTCTGGTGAGGGTGGTGGTAATTTGTCCATTACGGATCAATTGGGTGGTCAGCGATCGCAATAGCGCTTTACGCTGATCAGCAGGTTTTCCCAATTTAGGAACTTTACATCTATGACGCATGATTCTTTAGGGGTTAGTTATTTGGGGTTTAGGGGTTCAGTTGTTACAGAAATAAACAGTTACCCTTAACTGATTACTGATTACTGATTACTGTTTACTGATTAGGGTTTTGCTTTTTCTTGGGGTAGGGTAATTCCCAAGGATTTTTGCAAGGCTTCGATGACTTCTTCAGCCGATTTTTGACCAAAGTTTTTGATTTCCAAGAGGTCTTCTTGGCTATAATCTAGTAAATCAGCCACAGTGTTAATTTGCGCTCGTTTCAGACAATTATAAGCCCGTACCGATAGCTGAAGTTCCTCAATGGGAATCTGGCTTTCGGGGTTGACTTCATCTTGATAATCGCTTTGAGTCGCTTCTAGCTCATTGAGGTCTTTTAAAGGACTAAATGAGTCAACAATGATATTCGCTGCTTCTGATAGCGCTTCTTTGGGGTTTAAGCTCCCGTTGGTCCAAATTTCTAGGACGAGGCGATCTTTGGGCTGAGATCCCTCTAGCTGAACATCATCGACACTGTAGTTGACCTTGGTAACAGGCATAAAAACCGCATCAATTTGCAGAAAATCGATAGCAGTACTATCCTCAGCAGAGCGGTCAATAATTCGGTAGCCTTGTCCTTTTTCCACACGCACTTCCATCTCCAATTTAGCCCCTTCTGCTAAGGTGGCGATATATTGGCTGGGGTCAACAATTTCTACCTCGGAGGGTAGATCAAATTGACCTGATGTTACGGTCGCAGGACCAGTTGCGACTAATCTGGCAATTTGAGGGGTTTCGCTATAACTTTTGAGAATGATCCCCTTGAGATTTAACATAATTTCTAGGACATCTTCTCTGACCCCTGGGATAGTAGCAAATTCATGGTTAACTCCCCCTATCCGCACCGCCGTAATAGCAGAGCCCTCTAGGTTAGATAGTAATACCCGTCTCAGGGCATTGCCTATGGTGATACCTTGACCCCGATCTAAAGGATCAAGGGCGAATTTACTATATTCTGCCCGATTTTTTTGGGTTTTAGACTCAATGCACTCAATCTGAAACTGTGCCACGCTTGTGACCTCCCTTCCTTAACTCAGTTCTTCAGTTACTTGTGATTTAAAATTCACTGAATTAGACTCGCCGACGCTTGGGCGGACGACAGCCGTTGTGGGGAATAGGGGTGACATCACGAATCAGGGTAATTTCTAGTCCTGCTCCTTGTAAGGCTCGGATGGCTGTTTCTCGCCCAGCGCCTGGACCACTGACCATCACTTCGATTTGTCGCATTCCCTGATCCATTGCTCGTCGGGCTGCTGTGTCGGCTGCCGTTTGTGCTGCAAAAGGTGTGCCTTTTTTTGCTCCTTTGAAACCACTAGAGCCGGCTGATGCCCATGACACTACGTCGCCTCTAGTATCTGAGATGGTTACGATTGTGTTGTTGAAGGTAGATTGAATGTGAGCGATGCCATTGGGGACATTTTTCTTTTGCTTTCTTGCACCGCCTTTTTTGGTGGGTCGAGCCATAGTTTTATGCTGAAATAGGTACGAGGATAAGGTTCAATAAGGGGAAATTTATTTTTTACCGGGGGCTTTTTTCTTACCTGCTACGGTGACTTTACGACCCCGACGGGTGCGACCATTGGTTCGAGTACGTTGACCACGAACGGGCAATCCCTGGCGGTGACGACGACCTCGATAGGTGCCGATATCGCCAAGGCGCTTGATGTTCATCGCTTCTAATCTTCTCAAATCCCCTTCGATTTCAAAGTTTTCGTCGATGTAAGTCCGCAGTTTGGTGGCTTCTTCGTCGGTTAAATCCTTGACTCTGGTGTCAGGATTAACTCCCGTCGCTTCTAGTATCTTGTGAGAACGGGTTAACCCGATACCGTAAAGATAGGTCAAGCCAATTTCCACCCGTTTATCTCTGGGTAGGTCAATACCTGCTATCCGTGCCACGTTGTTTCTCCCTTTTCTAAAATATTTAAGTGTTTGATCAAACTTGCCAAGTTGTGATAGCTTGATGTTATCCTTGGCGCTGTTTGTGCTTGGGATTAGGACAAATCACCATTACTCTGCCTCGTCGTTTGATTACTCGGCATTTGTCACAAATTTTTTTGACTGATGCTCTAACTTTCATGTTTTAGGCTAACTCTGCAAGCTTATTATTATAACAATAATGGGGGACTCTGTGGAGTCTTGGGTTGACAAAATACCGATTTTGTTGCTCAATAACAGTCGAGTTAGATGTTATTTTTTGCTTCTTAAACGATAAGTAATTCTACCTTTAGTTAAATCATAGGGGGTTAATTCGACTTTAACCCGATCGCCAGGGAGAATTTTAATGTAATTACGTCGGATTTTGCCAGAGATATGGGCTAAGACGTTAAATCCATTGTCTAAGTCCACCCGAAACATGGCATTAGGCAATGATTCGGTTACGGTTCCTTCCATTTCAATTAGGTCTTGTTTTGACAAAATACAGTCCTCGATTGATTAATTGGCCGTTACACAGCAGACAGACACAAAAATCGCCTATCTTAACATATCTTATCAAAACCTTGACCGTTTGTCTTAGGCAACCTGCAACAAGGAAGTCATGGATTGAGTCACTTCTGCCAAGGATTGGTTACCATTGAGGGAATGAAGATTTCCTTTAGACTGGTAATAGTTAATGACAGGAGCAGTTTGAGCTTGATAAACTTCTAAACGACGACGAATGGTGTCTTCATTGTCATCTGCTCTTCCCCGTGCTAGTAAACGGTCAATTAATACCGTATCTGGTACTTCAATATTAATAACCGCTTCAGAAAACTGCTTAATTTTCTCTAACCATTGATCGAGAAATTCAGCTTGGCTGACGTTACGGGGAAATCCGTCTAAAATCCAGCCCTTGACTGCATCTGACTGTTGAAGGCGCTCTTCAATTAAGCCCAGTAATAAATCATCAGGGACTAATTCTCCCTTATCCATGTAAGCTTTCGCCTTTTGTCCTAAGGGGGTTTGGTTAGCCATTGCTGTTCTTAACATCTCCCCTGTCGAAATATGGGGAATTTCTAGTTTTTCAGCCAGAATATGGGCTTGTGTTCCTTTTCCTGCCCCTGGTGGACCAAGAAAAATGTAACCTGTTGGTTTTGACATTTTCAGTAATCAGTAATTAGTAATTAGTAATCTGTGATTGGTTAAAATCCAAAGAAACTAATTTATTCAGTTGGTACTCTTCACAATATCTTGTGAGAATAGGCTAAAAAAGGGGAAAGATTCCCCTCATAACTTAACTTTTAATCATGCCCTCATAGCGCTGAGAAATGACATAAGTTTGAATTTGTTTGGCGGTATCAATGGCGACTCCAACTAGAATCAGTAAGGAAGTTGCCCCTAAACCACGAAACGTCGTAACACCCGTTGCTCCCTCTACTAAAGTGGGAACGGTTGCTACAATACTTAAGAAAATTGCGCCTAATAGGGTTAAACGATTAAGAATACCCTCTAGGTACTGTTTTGTTTTCTCCCCTGGTCGAATCCCTGGGATACTTGCCCCCATTTTTTTGAGGTTTCTGGAAACATCATCAGGATTGACGATTAAAGAGGCATAGAAATAGCTAAAGAAAACAATTAAGAGGCAATAAACCACAATATACGGCCATCTGCCTGGTTGCAAGGCAATGGCAATTTGATTGGCAATTTCCCCTAAACTACCCTGATTGGCTAAAAAGCCTGCTAAGGACGTGGGCAAAATAACCACCGCAGAGGCGAAAATAATGGGCATTACCCCACCTTGATTGAGTCTCAGGGGTAAATAACTGGTTCTTTCCCGATAAAGCCGTTTACCCACCTGACGACGGGCAGAAACGATGGGGATACGTCGTGTTCCTTCTTGAACAAAGAC
>JBFRWQ010000208.1:0-2747 GCA_051439665.1 Microcystaceae cyanobacterium
TAGGTTTTATAAGTTAGATTTGATATTAGACGGGGTTAACGTGACCACATTTTTCTGAGTTTGCCGTAATTTTCGGGTTTGCTCTAAGATGTCTTCCACATCTTCTTCAGACAGTTGCTGCACATAATTGACTTTGACTTCCTCTAGTAAATCTTTTACTAACACTTCCAAACGATCCATACTGTGTTCAGTTTTCAAACCATTTCCCATTGCGTGGGTAAAACTTTCCGCTAACTTAGCTGCTAATTCATCAAAAACCGGATCTGATTTAGTAATATCTACTAAAACATTACATAGAGTCGCATACATTTGATGAGCAACTTGTTCAGTCAATTGAGTTTCGAGGGATTTAAACCCTGGTATCCTTTGTATTCCTTGATAAGCGGGCGCTTGCTGTATCGATTTATCCAGATTATATTTGAGGAAAGCTTCTGCTTCAGGTTGAATTTCTGGCAACACTTGATGCACTGTAAGATTGACCACTAACTTAATAATTTCGGTTATCTCGTCCGTATCGTTAAGATCAATATAGGGATTAGTGCTGCTTTGTTCAAAAACATCTTGCAGCATTCCATCCTCAATTGCGCCTTGAAATTGATTAATGATGCGCAATACCACTACTTCTGTGATGTCTCCTGCGATACTGGCCACAAAACCCTGACTTGCTTGTCTTTGAATTGATTTGAGATTAATTAATTTGACTTGATTTAAACGAATCGTTAAAGGAATAATGCGTAACCAGCGAAAGAGAGGAATAAACAAGAAAACATCATACCAACGCCATAACATCGCATCAAACCAGCCTAGTCCTGCATGACGACGACGAATAAACCATGTTCTGACTAAAAATTCGACAAAGAAAAGGAAGCCAAAAGAGAAATCAAACGCTCCGAAATTATCAACTGGTTTTCCATTTTCACCAATCGGTCTAAAATAATTTGTTTCAAGTAAATTATCGATATTTTTATCATAAAAATCAATCTCTTCATTATAACTCTCAATCCCATCCCGAAATAGATAATCTTTACTCCAAAATGTTCTAAAGGCCTCTTTAGAAGAATAGTCTTCATTAGTTCCATCAAAGACATGTTCTGTTATTTCATTTTTTATCCTTTCTAATGT
Source organism: Microcystaceae cyanobacterium (assembly GCA_051439665.1). Taxonomy (GTDB): domain Bacteria; phylum Cyanobacteriota; class Cyanobacteriia; order Cyanobacteriales; family Microcystaceae; genus JBGTGT01. The sequence continues at coordinate 1,123 of JBFRWQ010000208.1, forward strand.
ACCTGTTTTATTCGCTATTTGAAAAGGATTTGTATTAACCATATCCACACTTTCTGCCCGTAGTTGAGCTAGGATATCATCTATTTTGCCTAGAGATTGCTCAGTTTCTGCTGGATTATCAGGTTGAAATAAAGCAGTAGAATTGATCGAAAGTTTTACTTCTTCTTTTAACTCTTCAACTAAGGCTCGATACCCTTCCGTACTGCGGTAAGGAACAATACCTTTAATAGGGTCATAAGTATTTGTTAACCACCGACTGAAGGGAGTCGGTAACAGTTTAAGAGGACGTTTCGGTGGAAATTTAACTTCTAAATTATCAACTGTAAAAAACAAAAAATTAACTGGTTTATTAAATTTGACAAAAACCATTTGGACTTTGCCTTGTAACCAAAAATCCCGTAGTGGGATATAGGTTAAATCAAAAATAACAACGAGATAATTAAGTAAGATTAGCACTGCCATGAATTTTTCATACCATGAATGCAGAGGACGTTTTTTAGCAGACGATTTTACTTTTGGCATAGTTGTAAGTGTCATTGTCGTTAGCGATTTTTAAATGATAATTGAACAGTAACACAGGCATCTTGCCTGTCATTTCAGTTACTATCGCCTGAAAGTCGGTAGCTTGAAGATGGGTGAAGATTGTTCTTTTTATCCTCTCTCAAGAGGAGCCCTTCCACGCTTTTTTTGAGTCACAAGCTAAGAAACAGGAAATAAACAGTAGAACAGGCATCTTGCCTGTCACACTAAGAAAGTGGTGAGGATTTTATGATTGGAATTCAGGGATTTTTGAGTTCCAATAACTATAATATTAGATGAGATTAGTTAAGTGACCAGTTGTTTACAATTTCCCCCCTGCTTTCTGAAAAACATACTCACAAATCACCTGAGAAAAGACTGATTTTTCATCTAATTGCCAATTATCTAAGGTTACACCCGTTAAAGTCGCATAACTAAAATTTGTACCAAATAGCTTACTCGATCGCAGATTAACCCCTTCTAATAATGCCCGTTGTAGATTAGCATCACTTAAATCTGCTCCCCTTAAATTAGCCCCATTAAGATTTATTTTGCGTAAATCGGCCTTTTTTAGATTAACTCTCATCAAATCTGCCCCAATTCCCCTCGCCTCTTGCAATTTGACTCGATAAAGATTAGCATCTCTCAGATAAGCTTCAGAAAAATCCACTGATTTTAAGTTAGCGTCTGTTAAATTAGCTTCTTTAAGATAAGCATGACTCAAATCAGCCTTTGTTAACTGGGCATGACTCAAATTAGCTTTAAATAAATAGGATTGACTCAATATGGTGCGAATTAAGTAGCAATGCTCCCCATTAACTAGACTAAGAATCGAGCCTTGTAGATTGGCTTGACTCAGATTTGCCCCTTGCAGATTCCCATGACTGAGATCGCTATGTTGCAAATTCGCTTTTTTGAGATTAACTTGCTGTAGATTGACCCCTCTGAGGTTCATTTTGCTCAAATTAGCACCACTGAGATCAATTTTATCCTGAGAATGCTCGTCTCTCCATTGATTCCATGCTGAGACTGATTGAAGTATTATTGTTAATTGTTGGGGATTCGCCATCTTAACCCATAAACTTGTCCTTGAAATAAGATTAGCA
>JBFRWQ010000209.1:0-5323 GCA_051439665.1 Microcystaceae cyanobacterium
GTCGAGGTGTCGGGGGCTTTTCGCCTAGATAACTGGCGTAGAGGAACTATTCCTCTGTGGGCAGAAATATCCCCCCGTGAGGTGGGAAGCCCCAACTATACCGTAGGTTAGTTGGGGAGGATGTCACGATGAGCCTAAGAGAGCCTAAGTTAACCATACTTGCCCACCCTACTATATATTTCTCTTTGAGAGATAAAATACTTTTTTACTTGATGATTTACTTAATGTATAGTTAATTTTTTTATTAACTGTCTAAACATACTAATTATAAAATTAATCAATCTTGCTTGCATTCTTGAAGCAAACTGATTAACCTAGTAGGAAGTTAACCAATTATCCCACTATGATTATGTTTAAAAAAAGCCTTTATTTTTTCAGTATTGTTAATATCCTATCTAGCTTGTTTGTCTCTCCTGTTTCTGCACAAAGCTGCACACCCCTTAATTTAGTAGGAGGAGAAGGCAGTCAAGTGAGAAAAACAGCTTCCCAACCCACTGTACAAGGACCCTTTGGTGTTACCATTACTCGTAATAATTGGAACACAGACTGGGTAATTCCGACAGAGCGCTCGTGGAAATCTTTCATTGTTAATGTTAACACTGATAAGGAACAAACAATGACAGTTCGTGTTTACCTTAAATATCCTGATCAAACCTCTGATCAATTTTTAAATGAAGAGAGTGTCACCATTTCTCCTCAGAAACCCTTAAAATTAACATTAACCCCTCGGAAAGATATTCGGCCTTATCAAGTGAATGTCTTTGTAGGAGATGTGGGTTCATTTGGTAAAACTTACACAGCTTCGGTGTCGGGTTGTATTTAGATATTCCATAGGTACATCGCACCAGAATGCCCAGATAACTGTGGCATCAACACAGGATTCTATCAGATTTTAGGTGGGTGGTTTGTCAGATTGTAACTAAATTAACAGAAATAAAACAGAATTTTATGTATGGGTTGATTTAATGAGTTATGCAAAATTACCCCCCAATGAACTCTATTATGTTATCCAAAAGTTCCCCAATCCAAGATTTTTTGAATCAGCTATATGAAGACTATGAACAGATCAAAGAAGGTGCAGTTGCAGATTATATCCCTGAATTAGCCAAAGTTCCCTCTGATTTGTTCGGAATTTGTCTAGCAACTCCAGAAGGACAAGTTTATGAGGTCGGCGCTTCCCAGCATCCCTTTACGATTCAATCTATTTCTAAAGCATTTGTCTATGGATTAGCTTTAGAAGATCATGGTAAAGAAACAGTGATGCAACGAGTTGGTGTTGAACCAACGGGGGAAGCATTTAACTCTATTATTCTAGATGACGTGAATAATCGCCCCTATAACCCGATGGTAAATGCAGGTGCGATTGTTACCACGTCCCTAGTCAAGGGAAACGGTTATCAAGAGCGATTTTCTCGAATCTTAAACTTATTTGAACGACTGACGGGGCGAGAATTAAGCGTTGATGAAGCAGTTTATCAATCCGAAAAAAGTACGGGACACCGTAATCGAGCGATCGCATATTTAGAACTGAATAGCGGTATGATTAATGAGCCAGTTGATGAGCATTTAGACTTATATTTTCGTCAATGTTCTATTTTGGTTACGGCGAAAGATTTAGCAGTAATGGCAGCTACCTTAGCTAATAATGGAATTAATCCCCTTACCCAATCACAAGTAATAAGTAATGAACAAGTGAGTTCCGTTCTCAGTGTCATGGCCAGTTGTGGGATGTATGATTTTTCAGGAGAATGGATTTATCGGGTAGGACTTCCCGCTAAAAGTGGAGTAGGTGGCGGAATTGTCGCCGTTCTTCCAGGTCAATTAGGAATAGGCGTATTTTCCCCTCGCTTGGATGTACAGGGAAATAGTGTCAGGGGAATTCGAGTTTGTGAAACCCTATCGAGTCGTTTCCATCTACATATATTTGATACTCATACCCTATCCCAAGGCTTTATCCGTCGTCAATATACGGCGGCGGAAGTTTCCTCGAAAATGCAACGACTTCGCCAAGAACAAGAGATCTTACAACAACAAGGACAACAAATTCAGGTCTATGAATTGCAAGGCGATTTATACTTTGCCACAATGGAACAGTTAATGCGAAAATGCCAAGATCTTCGGGATGATGCACAATACCTAATCCTTGATGGTAAAAAAGTTGGTCGTTATGATAGCAGCGCTTTAAAGTTACTTGTTCAGTTAGGAAACTTTCTGCAACAAAAAGAAATAAGCCTCTTGTTAGCTAATTTTCCCAGTGATCTTACTAATAAGATGTCTGAGCAAACTGAAAGTTGCTATCAATTATTCAAGACAGTTGATGCTTCCTTAGAATTCTGTGAAAATCAGCTTTTATCAAACGTTAATTTAGCTGAATCTCATTCGACTATTCACGAAAAACGTAGCTTAAAAGAGATGGATATTCTTCAAGTATTTAGCCCAGAAGAATCAACAATTTTGGAAAAATTTGTCCAAGAAGAACAGTTTCAACCCCAAGATATTATTATTGAGGAGGGATTAGAAGGGGATAGTATTTACTTTTTAGCTGCGGGACAAGCGACGGTTTTCTTAAATATTTCTGAAGGTAAAAAACGATTAACGACTTATATTCCTGGGATTTCTTTTGGTGAATTAGTGTTATTTGAATCTGGAAAACGCACGGCTAATATTATGGCTGATACAGAGGTTATCTGTTATGTTTTAACTCTAGAGAATTTCGAGCGCCTCTTAGCCGAGTCACCCGCTATTTATGTTAAATTACTTAAGGCTTTTGGTAAGAGTTTAGCAGATACCCTTCGTCGTTCTACCTTAGAGGTTCGTAGTTTATCTAGTTAATGTATTAATTAGATAAACTTATATACTGTAGTGGATTGTTTCAGCTAATTTGGTGCATGGTTGTAGGATGGGCTTCGCCCATCACAGGCTCATTGTCTTTTCTTTACAGACTCTCCACTATAGCCTATTGGGGCTAAAGCCCAACAACACGATTAAACAAATAAGCTTTCTGTCCAGCTACCATGAAGTCCATAGGGAATATGATGTTTCAGGTGCAAAATAGCAACGGGTGGCGCTTCTATATCCTGAGCATCTAAAATCACTAAATCGCTACGATGATGACTAGCATCATAAATTAAGGCTAAAACCCAACCTTCATCTTCTTGGTTTCCATTGGGATGAGGAACAAAGATGGGTTCACCACCAAAGCCTCTGGGGGCGAAAGAATGGATAAAGCGCTCTCCTGTGACTAAATCTAGCTTTAACACGGCTTGTAGGGGTGCATTTCCTGTTTGATTATGGGTTGCACCAATGTAGAGATAACGATAGTCTCTTCCTACTTTGTCAGGATGTAAGGTGGGAAATTCACAGGAGCGCTGCTCAATTAGTTGTTTTTTAACTGTTTTATCGTCTAAATCGAGGGTAAACCGCCATAATTGACCTGGTTCTACTTGAGAAAAGTCTGTGTCTCGATAACTTTTGCCAGGTTGAATCTGACTTAATGCGTCATAGCAAATTGAATCTAAATAGATACAATTATCTTTTTCAAAGGCATTGGCATGGTGAAAAACAAATCCTGAATCTGCTTCTATGGTAATGACTTGATCATAAGGTTCTTTACGAGGAATAATAAGAATCTGTGAGCGCTTTCCTTGTTGAAAATTGACACATTCTCCTGCTCCTCTTAACCCTAAAAAGTAAGGAATTGGGTTAAATGTGACAGGATTTTTTAAGAAGATACAGTAATTAGGTGTGATGGCAAAATCATGAATGAAAGAAAATCCAGGGACAGTGTGACTGTGATGACGACGAACTTTACCACTAAGATCAAATTCATAAACAGTGATCTTACTCGATAATCCTGGTTTGACAGAAAAATTCACCAAACAAGGCTGATTATCATCCATTTCACAGCGAGGATCAAGCCAGGGATGGGCAGAAATACAACCTGATTCTTCTAATAGTCCATCTAAATCATCCAATCCTATGGTTTCTAAGGTCGCAGGATCAAGACGGTGGGGTAAGGCAGCTTCCCAGAGCGCTAAAAGTTTATCTCCCCAGTAAATAACGTTAGTATTAGCGATGTTTTTAATTTTTAGGTCAAAAATATTATTTAACAATCCACCAGGTTTTCCTGCTCCAAATACGCCCCGATAGAGCATTTTACCTTGTGCCTGTTCTGCCACATAACCCTCTGTTTTGACAAAGCGATTACGAAAATGAACCTTTCCATCTCCCGTGAAAGAGAAAGCGCCAATCATTCCATCTCCGTCAAAGGGATGGGTTAGGGGTGTCCCCTGAACTTCTAGTAAACCTGGACCATTGCGAAAAAATGTCCCTTTTAAGTCAGTGGGAACCTTACCTTCAATATCTTCGATCCAGTAATCATACTCTTTTGGTTGGGATTCGTAGCCTTGTAGCCAATCTTGACGAGAAAATGCGTTTTCTGAACTTTTTTTTGCTAATAAGCTGGTCATGGGTAATAATAATCGGTTTTTAGGTTGGATTTTGCTATCTCAAGAGAAGCGCTTTGATCAATTTCTTGATAAATCTTAACAAATATTTACAATCTATCACAGAATTTTTAGCAGTGGGACAGGTAATGAAAGATTTGATATAATACAATTTTGATTGATATAAATTAGTACAGGAGATATATCTATGACATTCTCTATCCCAGATGATTCTTTCCAAAACTTGCTAGAAAGTATAGCTAAACGCAGCAATGTTGAATGAAGAATGAAGAATTATCTTTCCCTACTACGAAAGGGATTGAGCTTTTTTGATTGTCAAACACCTAAATGCGTAGGACTGTAGTAGTCAAGGGATGACTAATGATTTACTATATCAACAACAAGTCAGAAAAGGAGATGACCTAGATAACATGAATAAAGAAATGACATTACAAGAAGCAGCCCACTTTTTAAAAGTCCCTTATGTGTCTTTCATGAAGCTTATAGAACAAGAAAAAATACCTTATCATGAAATAGATTCTTGTCGCCGAATTAACGTAAAGGATTTAGTTGCTTATAAAAAACAACGAGATGAACAGCGCCGTCAAGGGATTAGGGAATTTACAGCTTTCCTAGAAGACGAAGGATTCTATTCTGAAGATTATTCTTCCTTGTAAATTGACAATATATCTTTCTTTCTAGAAATCATTAGTCAGTTGTGAGCATCCAATGTAATTTTTATATTGGTTTGATTTTCCTTCAAGATTTGATTAATCCTCCGACGGTGAAGAAATGGTGATAAATTCTGGTGCAACATCTGGTAAGAAATTTTGCTCAACGGGTGAACCCGATGGATGATGTTCATATAGTTCACTGGG
>JBFRWQ010000210.1:0-19563 GCA_051439665.1 Microcystaceae cyanobacterium
ATAGACAGTGTATAGGGTATTGGCGCTATCCCATCTTTGATCAATTAGGAAAGGGACGCAAAGAGCCAGATATTCTAATCTTAGATCAAGAATGGGGTATTATTATTATTGAGGTTAAATCTATTTATCTTCATCAAGTTAGGAGTATTCAAGGTCACTGTTGGCACATTAATAATTTCTATCAATCTAAAATTTATCCTTATCAACAAGCAGAACAACAATTATATAATCTGTTAAACTATTTTGAGAATGAACCAAGTTTATCACAACAAATCACTGCTAAGGTAATGGTAGCGCTTCCTTACATTTCTCAAGCAGATTGGCAATTATCTAATTGGGCAAAGCTACCCTCTATTCCGCCTATTCTCTTTAAAGAAAACTTAGATAGTAACTCAGATTTATTAGAGAGAATTAATCAACTATCTCCTTTAATTGAAGGTAAGCCCTTAAATAATCAACAATGGCAATTATTACAATCTTTAATGATGGGAAGTCCCGTTTATTGTCAAGAAAATCATCGAGTCTTGAGTCATTCTCAAAGTAGGGGAAAGGTGTTGCAAAAACTGCGATCGCATCTCAAACAAGGTGATTTAGAATTAGATAAGATTGCTAAATATATTCCTGATGGCTGTCAGCGTATCCGAGGAATTGCAGGATCGGGAAAAACGGTTATTCTTTGTCAAAAAGCTGCCATTATGCACTTAAAAAATCCTGACTGGAAGATTGCTTTAATTTTCTTTTCTCGTAGTTTATATCAAACCATTCAGCAACAAGTTAATCGATGGTTAAACTATTATAGTAATGGTCAAATTAGTTATCAATATAATCATAAAAACATTTTAATTCTTCATGCTTGGGGATCTCAAAAACAACAGGGATTTTATCAATATTTATGTCAAATAACGAATACTTATTCTTTAAGTGTCAGTCAAACAGATCGTCAATCGCCGAGTGAATCTTTAGGAGAAGTGTGTGTTGATTTATTAAATAGAACAGCAATTCCTCAAGTCTTTGATGCAATTTTAATTGATGAAGCGCAAGATTTAATGGTGAATCATTGGCAATGGCAAGGAAAACAACCCTTTTTCTGGTTAGCATATCAAGCGCTAAAACCCTGTAATCATTTAGATGATAGCCAAAAAAGATTAATTTGGGCTTATGATGAATTGCAAGCCTTAGAAACTTTAAAAATACCGACAGCTAGTCAACTATTCGGTGAAGAATTAGGTCATTTGGTTACAGGAAATTATGCTGAAACCATCCCAAAAACTTGGACTCTAAATCGTTGTTATCGTACACCTTCTCAGATTTTAATGGCTGCTTATGGGTTAGGAATGGGATTACTCCGTCCCCATAGAAGGATAACAGGAATTAATCAGAGAGAAGAATGGAAAGCGTTAGGATTTCAAGTTAAAGGAGAGTTAATTAAAGGAAAAAAGATTACCCTAACTCGCTTAGATCAAGACAAGACTCATCCTTTAGCTAAGTGGTGGCAAAAAGAGTTAATTAATTTTAAAACTTATGAAACTAGACAGCAAGAATTAGCCGCCTTATCAACTAAGATCAAAAATAATTTACGTCAAGATGGCTTACGTCCTAGCCAAGATATTTTAGTGATTATTTTAGGAAACTATTTTGATGGTCAGAAGTTACAAAGCTACACAGCTAAATATTTAACTAGACAGGGAATTGATATTTATATTCCGAGTGCAGATAATTGTAATCAAATTCCCCATAATTCTAGTCAAATAAATCAAAGTCAATTCTGGTATCAAGGTGCGGTTACTTTATCCCGCATTTATCGGAGTAAAGGAAATGAAGCAGCAATGGTGTATTTAATCGGTTTAGATCATATTGCCCAATCAGAAGGGGATATTTTACTAAGAAATCAGTTATTTATTGCCTTAACTCGTTCTCAAGCTTGGGTTAATCTGAGTGGAATAGGGAACTATTCTTTTTATCAAGAAGTGAAGGAAGTTTTAAATTCTTTAGATCAATTTACCTTTACCTATTCACCTTCTGTTAAACGAGAGATTTCTAGTCAAACCATGAATGAGATTTTACAGCGCTATGCGGTAGGGGAAAGAAATTTTCAAGGAATTGATTTAAAGTCAGCTAATTTAGCAAGGGTTAAACTGAGTAAAGCCAATTTAATTAAAGCCAATCTAAGTTATGCTAATTTACAAAAAGCCGATTTAACCTATAGTAAACTGATCGCTGCTGATCTAAGTTATGCTGATTTATCAGGTGCAAATTTACGCTATGCAAAATTAATTGGGGCAAATTTGACAGGAACAATTTTCAAGAATACGGATCTAAGTTATGCAGATGTAAGCGATACTTTATTAGAAGATTAGAAAATATTCAATAACTGGGATATATCAACCTTGAGTGTCTGGTAGATAAGATCGCATTTTGCCAGATAGGGAAATATAATAAAGAGATGTAGGGGTTTCCCATCGCAAAACTCTGCCCTCACTCAAATCTGCCAAAATTCCCCTATCTATAAAATGCTATAAACAGCGATCGCTTCCAAGAGGAGTAAAATCATTTATGACTATTCTTGATAATCGCACTCAAGTTCGTCGGGTTCTCTTTATTACCCTTTGGCTCAATATTTTTGTTATGCTGCTTAAAGCAGGGGTCGGTTTCCTCACGGGATCATTAAGTTTACAAGCTGATGCTCTGCACAGTGTTACCGATAGCGCTAATAATGTTTTAGGATTAGTTACCAGCCATTTCTCTAATCCTCAACCCAATCGCAATCACCCCTATGGCCGTCAAAAATACGAGGCAGTAGGTGCATTAGGTATTGCAGCCTTCTTAGGGATTGCCTGTTTTGAAATTCTCTCTGGTGCAGTGGAAAGAGTCTTTTCAGGACAAAAAAACGTGACAATTGAGGGTTGGGAACTGTGGATTTTATTAGTTGTGTTGGGAATTAATATTTTTGTTGCTTTTTATGAAAGACGGGTTGGCCAACGAATTAAAAGCCCTATTTTGATGGCCGATGCTTACCACACCATGAGCGATATTTGGGTAACGATTGCCGTATTAGCAGGTTTAATCGGTATCTGGCTAGGAAATAGTAGGAGTATCCCCCAATTGCAATGGTTAGATGTGGCTCTAGCTTTTCCTGTAGCAGGTTTGGTATTTTATAGCGGGTGGGAAGTCTTAAAAAGTAATTTACCTTGGTTAGTGGATGAAATGGCGATCGCACCAGAAGCGATTCATGAGATTGCTAAGGATACCCCTGGTGTAATCAATTGTCATGATATTGCATCACGGGGACTATTGGGCAGAATGGTATTTGTTGAGATGCACCTTATTGTTGATGCCAAAGATGTAGAAACTGCCCATAATATTACTGAAGCAGTTGAGGCAAAACTAGAAGAACGATTTAGTCCTGTTCGTATTATGATTCATGTTGAACCGCCCAATTATAAATCAGATCACATTACTTTCGATTAGATTAAATATTAATTTAACAATCTCTTAAATCCTCAAGGGGCTTGAAATCCAACAAAATGGCATATTTAATTTAACACAAAAACTACAAATATTTAACTTTTTCTTAACTTCCTTAAATTCTTTTGTATTAAATCAGAAACTCAGTAATCTTAGGGTACATATAGCAAACAGCATGATCAAAACCTTGATATCTCAATTCTTTTGACCTTGAGCGTTATCTTACCTAACCAATTTGTTGCTACAAAAGCAAAACAGTTAAGGAATGGTTATGATGCGTTTTTGTCAAGATAAAGACCTGATAAAGACATAATTATGATAGTTTTTTGTCAAGATGGCGTGTAAAGGTAATGCTCAAACTAAATTTTAGGATAGGATAATTATAGAGTGGTATTAATCCAGATTAACCGTCCAGTCATTCAATGGTATTGTGTTTTTAAGATTTAGTTCTATCAATAGACCAACATTCTATCAAGCAAAATAGCCTAGTTTTCTAGAAAACAACTGAACCGAGTAGTTATGCTGAATCCTATTCGATCGAGAGACTACCCTGAACTCCTAAGACTGTTAAATCGACTCTCAGTTCCCTCATGGATGATTGAGAAAAAAATGGGTCACTTGAAATGGGTAAATCAAGCAACCTTGTCCTTATATCAACATCATAGTTTGTCACAATTAAAACAGCAAAACTTGCAAAATCATCTTAATTTTAACAATATCCCCTCTCTAATGAAGGGGAATTCACCTGCTATGAGTAATATGAATTTTAGTCAACTTTTTCCCTACAACCATGCTGGAATTAAACTTGAGGACGGAGAAAAATGCTTCTTCATTGGAGGAGGAAAAGATCACCCTGATCTTTCTGATGGGATTTCCCCAGAAAAGCTCCTGAGAATTATTAATAACCTTCCCCAGGTCATCTTTACAGCTATTAATGACGGGAATTGGTCGATTGATTTTCTGAGTGAAGGCTGTTTGCATTTGACAGGTTATCATTCCTCTGAGTTAATTGTTTCGGGACAAAATATTTATAATTCTTTAATCTATCCCGAAGATAGTGGCCGCATTATTCAAAGCATCGAACAAGCGATCGCACAACATATCCCCTACGAAGTTGAATATCGAATTACTACTAAATCAGGGGATGAAAAATGGATTTATGAGCAAGGAAGAGGTTTATATAGTAAATCAGGGCAAGCAGATCAGATAGAAGGTTCTTTGTCTGATATTACCCATCTTAAGCAAATCGAACAGTCTCTACAAAATAGCGAAAAGCGCTACCAACTATTAGCAGACAATACCACTGATTTAATCACACTGCACGCACCTAATGGAGACTATCGCTATGTCTCTCCGATTTGTCACTCCCTACTCGGTTACACACCAGATGTTTTTTATAACTTTTCTCCAGAACAACTATGTCATCCAGACGATAAAGGCAGATTTCAACAGTTTTATGAATCTCTACAAAAAAATCACTATCTAAATTCCATCACCTACCGAGTGCGTCATTGTCAAGGATATTATATTTGGTTAGAAACGAATGCTAAAGTCATTACCAATGGTGAAACAGGAGACGTAGAAGAAATTATTTTTATCTCTAGTGAAATTACTAAACAGAAACAAGCTGAAGAAGCTTTGCGGCAGTCTGCCTATCAATATCGAAATATCTTTGATAATATCACTCAAGGTATTTTTCAAACCTCCAAAGAGGGTCGCTATTTAACTGTTAATCCTGCTTTAGCCAAACTTTATGGTTATGACTCTGCTGCTGATTTGATCAACAATTTAATTGACATTAATCATCAACTGTATGTTGATTCTCGGCAACGAGATCAATTAATTAAACGTTTAGAAAAAGAAGGGCAAATTAGCCATTTTGAATCCCAAGTTTATCGCAAAGATGGTAGTAAAATCTGGATTTCTGAAAATACAAGAGCCGTTTATGACGCTCAAGGTATCTTTTTATATTATGAAGGGACAGTAGAAGATATTACCTATCGTCGTCAAACAGAAGCTAAACTATTTGAAGCAGCCTACCGTGATCCCCTAACCCAATTACCCAATCGGCTTTGGTTTACCAGTCAATTTGAACAAGTCATGAAGCGTCATGTAAGCCAATCAATGGATCTTTTTGCCGTTCTCTTTATTGATTTAGATGGATTTAAACGCATTAATGAAAGTTTGGGTCATGATGTGGGGGACAAACTTCTCAAATTAGTCGCCTTTCGTTTAAAACAAGCCCTCAGAGAGACAGATACGGTAGCTCGCTTTGGTGGAGATAAATTTGTCATTCTTCTCGGCAAACAAATCCATAGCCTTAATGATATTATTAATATTTCAGAACGGATATTACAGCGCTTTAGGGTACCTTTCAATCTAGCAAAGGAAACCTTATTTATGGGAGTCAGTATTGGGATTACTACAAGTAAAATTGGGTATCAGCGAACAGAAGATGTTTTACGGGATGCAGAAGTTGCCATGTATCAAGCTAAAGCATCGGGTAAAGATTGTTATGTGCTATTTGATAAAACCATGTACACGACTGCGTTGAGTCGTTTACAATTAGAAAGCGACCTCAGACAAGCGATTACAAACCAAGAATTCACCCTTTACTATCAACCCATTATCGAATTAGAACAAGGACAATTGGTAGGCTTTGAAGCCTTAATTCGTTGGTGTCATCCCCAGAAAGGATGGGTGTCTCCTGTCGATTTTATTCCCATCGCTGAAGAAACAGGACTGATTAATGCCATTGGGTGGTGGGTAACAGAAGAAGCCTGTCGGCAACTCCATTACTGGCAACAAAAATATCCCCAGACTTTCCCCTTAAAAATGAATATTAATCTTTCAACCTATCAACTAACACAACAGAACTTAGTTGAGAAAATTGAGGAGATTTTGCAACAGACACAGGTTCAAGGGAAAGATATTAAATTAGAAATTACCGAAAGTTGTTTTTTAGAAACAATGGAATCTGATGTGAGAAAAATTGAATCCATTAAAATGATGGGGCTTGGCCTTTGTATTGATGATTTTGGTACAGGTTATTCTTCTTTAAATCGTTTACATGAATTCCCCATTGATACCTTAAAAATTGATCGCACCTTTACTAACAGATTAGAATCCAGTCCTACCCCAATTATCCAACTGATTGTTACCCTTGCCCATACATTAGGGATGGATGTAGTAGCTGAAGGGATCGAAACCCAACAACAATTAGAACATCTCAAAGCCATAGGATGTGGATATGGTCAAGGATATTTATTTTCTCGACCTGTTGATGGCCAAAGCGCTTGTCAATTCTTTGAAGACGATAGCCCAATTCAGCAGTATTTTAACTGCTAGGTGTGGGGTATTCGGTGTTAGGTGCCAGACTATTCTGAATCTGATCTAGCTTTTCCCAATCTTGTGAAGTACACCACCATATTTTAACATCTGCCTTCTGCCCCGAAGGTGCGCTTGCGAATGGCCAGGAAACGCACCTCTACCTCAAAGCAGTTAATTTTGTACCTCACGACTATGGGAATTGCTATATAATTAATTAACTAATAAAATTTAGCAATCAACCTATTGAGATGCTATTAAACTATAATCCTCGTTCTTGTCTTCCGTCAGCCGAAGAGTTACCCGATTCAGATGATACCCCCGTGGATAACGAATTACAAGATTTAATTCCCCATGTTCTTAAGGATAGTCTCGCTTTAATTTGGGCAGAGAGAATGGACTGGTTTTTTGGCGTAGATATGGGCATCTATTACAATCCAGAGCAACCAACAACTGCTATTGTTCCAGATGGTTTTTTAAGCATTGGTGTTCCTCGGATTATTGATTCCGATTTACGCTTATCTTATGTGTTATGGGATGAGCAAGTTATTCCCATTATGACCTTAGAAGTGGTTTCTCAAACTCGACGGGGGGAATATACCGAAAAAAAAGAAGATTATGCTAAGATGGGCATTTTATATTATGTTGTTTATAATCCTTTACGCAAACGGAAACCTCGTTTAGAAGTGTATGAATTGCACAACGGAACATATAGATCATTGCAAGGTGAACCGATTTGGTTATCTCAAATTAATCTAGGAATTGGCAGAGAAATAGGGATTTATCAGGGCGTTGAACGAGAATGGTTATATTGGTATGATCAACAAGGAAAACGATATTTAACATCAGAAGAAAAAGCTATAGAAGCTCAAAACCAAGTTTTAGAAGCTCAAAATCAAGTTTTAGAGGCTCAAGAAAAAGCTAAAAAACTAGAGGCAAAATTGAGAAGTTTAGGAATAGATCCTAATGAATTAATTTAGGACATAATTTGATGCCAGACTTATCTCTTGCAATTCCCTGAACAACCACATTGACATTAATTTCAAGGCTAATAAATAACGTTCAATGAATTGAACTAACATGAACTAAAGGATTTCTCTTTAAGTTATCTTTAGATAACGTTACTTATGAGCCACGTTAATTTATTGCAGGGCGGTTGGTATAAGATATCAGTAAGCACTAAGGAGCTAGGAGAGCCTCATAGCAGAGGAAGGGAATATTAGGAAATAATTTGATGCCAGACTTATCTCTTGTATTTTCCTAAACACCCGCCTTGAAATTAATTTCAAGACTAATAAATAACGTTCAATGAATTGAACTAGCATAAACTAAAGGATTGCTCTTTCAGTTATCTTTAGATAACGGTACTTATGAGCCACGTTAATTTATTGCAGGGCGGTTGGTATAAGATATCAGTAAGCACTAAGGAGCTAGGAGAGCCTCATAGCAGAGGAAGGGGATATTAGGACATAATTTGATGCCAGACTTATCTCTTGTATTTCCCTAAACACCCGCCTTGAAATTAATTTCAAGACTAATAAATAACGTTCAATGAATTGAACTAACATGAACTAAAGGATTGCTCTTTCAGTTATCTTTAGATAACGTTACTTATTAGCCCTGTCAATTTATTGCAGGGCGGTTGGTCTAAGATAGCAGTAAGCGCTAAAGATTCAGGAGAGTCTTATAGCAGAGGAAGAGAGTATTAGGACATAATTTGATGCCAGACTTATCTCTTGTATTTCCCTAAACACCCGCCTTGAAATTAATTTCAAGACTAATAAATAACGTTCAATGAATTGAACTAGCATAAACTAAAGGATGGCTCTTTCAGTTATCCTCCCAGTTGGCGATCTCCAATGATTAACTAACTCTATTTTCTGAATCAAATAGGGGATGATTAGCGATCGCTTTCCCAATTTCCAAAGAGGAAGTTGCTGCTGGAGAAGGGGCATTACAAACGTGCAAACTATTGTGATCAGCTATGATTAAAAAGTCCTCAACTAATTGGCCAGAAGGATTTAAAGCTTGGGCTCGAACCCCTGCATCAGACGGCATTACATCCCCTTCAGTGATCTCTGGAATTAATTGTTGCAGACTTTGAACAAAGGCTTTCTTGCGCCAAGAACGAATCATTTCCTGTATTCCTTCATCTGCATATTTAAAAGCTAATTTCCAAAATCCAGGGTAAGAAATAACCTCGAAAAGATCTTTTAAATCCACGTCAGTCTTACGATAGCCTTCTCGCTTGAAACTTAAGACCGCATTGGGTCCTGCGTGTATATTGCCGTCAATCATACGGGTAAAATGAACCCCCAAAAAGGGAAAATCTGGATTGGGAACAGGGTAAATGAGATTTTTAACTAAATATCTTTTTTCTGGTGTTAATTCATAGTATTCACCCCGAAAGGGAATGATTTTAGCTTGGGGGTTAACCCCTGCTTTTTCGGCAATGCGATCGCTAAACAAACCACCACAATTAATCAGATATCGAGTTTCTAGGGTTTCTTGGGAGGTTTCCACAACTTGTGAATGGGGTTGATTAATAATATTGATCACCCGTGTATTGAGTTTAATCTCTCCCCCTTTATCTTGAATAATTTCAGCATACTTTTGACACACTTTTCGATAATCAGCAATTCCCGTCGAAGACACATAAATTCCTGCAACACACTGCACATAGGGTTCATAATCCTTGACCTGTTCTTTTGTAATTAAACTCACTTCTAACTGATTGTCCAGTCCCCTTTGATATAAATTCTTTAATCGAGGTATTTCTGTATCTGAAGTGGCAACAATAACCTTACCACATTGATCATAAGGAATATGATGAGTTTGACAAAAGCGCACCATTGAAGCATTTCCATCTCGGCAAAATTTGGCCTTAAAACTATTCGGCTTATAATATATTCCAGAGTGAATGACTCCACTATTGCGCCCCGTCTGATGAAAGGCCAGTTTGGCCTCCTTTTCCAGTATCGTCAAAGTAGCATCAGGAAAGCGCTCTTTTAAGGCCATCCCTGTTGCTAACCCGACAATTCCCCCACCAATAATTGTAAAGTCATACATATAGACAAAAAATGTAATGTTTATTGACTGATTTATTTTGTCAAGATTGTAACAGTTTTTTCCCGTTCTCAAAAATTTACCGTTCTCAAAAAAAGGGGAAACTTTTTGATGGAACAGCCCGTCAAGTTAGCCAGTGTGTGTGAGGAGTAAGAACGAAGGCTCTGGAGGTCGAAACATTGGACAGTCCTCTTGAGCCTTTTTTCCTTTTTTAGGACTGATTAGACATCTCCAAATCCCAAATAATATGGTGGGCAAAGCATATATATTTCTATTGAGTTTCAAAATTTTCTCTGGCTTTACCCACCCTACGGTTTAAATCATTAGTTAGCTATGGTGGACAAAGCACATATATTTCTAGTAATTTTCAAAAGTTTCGCAAGCTTTACCCACCCTACGGTCTGATCTGTTTATCTTAATCTTCCCGATCGCAAAATACTAACAATCAGCCAAATCCCAATTAAACTGGCAAAGGCAAACAAAACATCAATAATTAAGGATAACTCTCTGGTAGATGCGCCCGTCGAAATAATAGCAGCCCCCATAATTAAAGAGCCTAAGACAATACTAAATGAAAGACGATTGGCTGAGGAATCGACACTCCGCCGTAAGGGGTCTAATTCTCGTAAGCGCAAATTCCATTGTAAGGTTTCTGTGCTTAGTCTTTCCAGTAAAACCTCTGCTTGACGGGGCGTTTTTAAGGCAATTGATTTAAGATCAAGAACGGTTCTTAAAGAGGTTTGAAACGGTGTATCTCCCACTAATTGGCGACGGAATAAATCCACCATTAGGGGTTTAATTTCCTCAAATAAATTAATCTCTGGATTAAATTGACGGCCAGCCCCTTCTAAGTTGGCTAAACATTTAGCATATAATCCTAATGTCCCAGGGAGTTTAATCTTATTCTTACGGGCAATTTGCAGACTTTCATAGACTACCTCACTAAAATTAAATTGATTCAAACTCAGATCATAATATTTTCGTAACATTCTTTCATAATCTATTTGCAATCTTTCAATACTGGGAGGACTAGGGGATTCTGATAATTCTAAGGTTAATTGACTGCAACTCGCAGCATCTAAATCAAAAATAGCTAATAATAATTCAGTGAGAATTTGTTGGGTTCGTGGATCAATTTTTCCCACCATACCACAATCAATAATGGCTACTCGTCCATCATTGAGATAGAATATATTGCCTGGATGGGGATCAGCATGGAAAAAACCATCTATATAAAGCTGTTGAAAGAATGAGCGAAATAAGAGGGTGGTAATTTCTTCTTTACGCTCTTGTAGCGGTTTATCTGTGGGAGGTTGGCTTAAATCTGCTTGGAGAATCGGCCTTCCTTCTAACCATTCGATAACCAACATCTTCTCGCTAGTATAATCCCAATATACTTTAGGAATAGTTACTTTTGTGGGATCAACCCAGCGACTTTGGGCTAAATTTTGGCTTAAACGGTTAGTATAGTAGGCTTCTTTGGTAAAATCTAGTTCTGCGGTGATTGCTTGGCTAAATTCGTCTGTTAACTTGACAATATCATAATCCTGTCCCACATCAGTTAAGGAAACCAATTCAGCGATCGCTTTAATCAGCGCTATATCTTGAGACACCACCCGATCAATGCCAGGTCTTCTGACCTTAATCGCCACTTCTTCGCCATTTTCTAGGGTTGCCCGATGAATTTGACCAATTGATCCTGCTGCGATAGGATTAGTCTCTATTTGAGGAAATACCTGATTGACAGGACGATTTAGGGAATCTTCGATCACCGTTTCAATCGCAGGCCAGGGAACAGGGGGAACATTAGCCTGTAAAGCAGTTAAGGCTTTAATGTACTCTGGCGGTAAAATATCGGGACGGGTACTGAGTAGTTGGCCTAATTTGACGTAAAAAGGACCCAATTCTACTAAGATTTTACGAAGGACTTCAGGCGGGGGTATTTTAGGATCATCTGTTTTACGACCCGTTAACACCCCTCGCATATAGTCCCAACCGTTGCCGAGGACGACATCGATAATTTCACGCTGACGGCCTGTGGTTTTTGTTAGAGAAAACACTGTTTTCTAGGAGATAAGTTACTTTGCTAAAGAAAGCTCCCGTTCTTGCTGGCTTTGACCATTAATCGTCTGACGACAATAAATTTCACAAGAATTGTTGGGACTTTCTATTAATTTTACCTTATCTAATTCTGCCCCTAATTCTTTGATCGGAGCTTGTAATAAGTTGGCAATATGTAAAGCGATATTTTCGGCGGTAGGAACAACTTTGGCAAAATAGGGAATATCTTTATTTAGGAAAGTATGGTCAAAGGGTTCAGCCACCAAATCATCGATTAGGGTTTGTAATACCCCTAAATCTACTAACATTCCTGTTTTAGGGTCAATTTCCCCTGCAACGGACACCTCTAGGTGATAATTATGACCATGACCATTGACACGGGCGCATTTACCATAAATTTCGCTATTTTGTTCTAGGGTTAATTCAGGTAAAGCCAAACGATGAGCAGCGCTAAAATGGGTTTTGACAGTTAAAGTAGCTTCCATAAGATTTCCGTGATATTCAGCCCACAATTCGGGGTTTTCAAATAATTGTATTTTGACAAGAGGGAGATGGGAGGCGAGACGTTGCCAAATCACTCGCACCATATTTTCAGGGGTAGGAAGGGTTTGTTTAAATTCTGGCCAAGCGTCATTAAGATAAGAATAATCTAGCTGAGAAGTGACTTCTTGATGAATGACTCGCTTAACAGTGGAGAGATTTTCCACCATTCCATATTGATCGATTTCACCCAAGAGGGAGATGTAGAGGACATAATTGTGTCCGTGACCAGGAAACCAGCTAGAAGCCCCAAAGCGCTGGCGATTTTGCACTTCATCGAGTTCAGGTAGCCAATAACGGTGACTGGCAGAAAATTGCGCCCGACGATTAATAACACATTGCATAGAGTCTGGTAGTTGGTTTTAGGGGTGTGTGAATTGAGCAGATAGTTACTAGGATAGTTGAATGGGTAGCAGTAAACAAGGATGGGTGGGAATAAATAATATCAAATAACATCATAAGATAGTTAGATTATGAATATCAATCATCGCTTTTAGCTGTTCTAATTTCAACAACGTCTCCTAAAGTAATGGTATTCAAAGTAATTAGTTAATTCCCGCTTTAAGGGTTGTGGGGTACATTCATCAAGTAGAATTCGCATAAGCTGTTAACATTTCCTTGGCTAATTCAATAGAGGCGATCGCTTGCTCTCGACTGACACTGGGAAAATGGTCTAAAAATACCTCTAATGAATCACCTGCTTCAAGATAATCAAGTAAGGTTTTAAGTGATACACGAGTCCCTGTAAAGACGGGAGTTCCTCCCAAAATGTCGGGATCGCTGTGAATAATAGGGGAGGTAAATACCATAACTAATACAGCCTAGTGGCTACCTACTTTTAAAGTAAATTTGATCTAATTTTAAGATATTCTCTATCCATATTAACATGATTCAAAAGGAAAACGTCACTATAATTTTCTTGATAAAGTAGAACAAGTAAAAATAAGCTTATAGTATTCTTTTGGAACATAAATAGCAAAATAAATCTCTTTATCTCCTAATACATCAGAACATAAGGAGGAATGGCTGTAGGATCAATCCAAAGTTCTGTAAGTAACCAATTATCAGCTAGATTGACTAGGTTGGGTTCGTGGAACAACATGGTAATTATCTTGAGTTAACTTTAAGCTATACTATAGGATGAACTTAGTCACTATATCTACATAAAAATTAATTCTACCATACAAACCTTAATTACTTATTTTGAACAGTTACCTGATCAGGATAAACAAACAGTGGCGGTTGAAATTTTGCGAAAATAATCAATGTTGATTTACCTACTAACCTAGATCAAGTTATACTAAAGGAAATAGTCAAGATTCACTAAAATAAGATGAATTCTAAGATTAACAATGACAACAGCGTAGCAGAACTGTTAAAGCAAGCTTGGGATCAAGTCTGGAAGCAATTAATTGAACCTGATAATTCTTGGAAAAATAATCCAGAAAAGTGTTCTTTAATCCAACAAAGATTATCGCATTTTAATGTCAATCATTTAGATACAGAAAACCATATTGATAAAACGATAAAAGCTATTACAAGAGGTATTCCGTTGATTCAATCTGCAATTGAATGGCAAGATCCAAGAGTAGGTAAAAAAAGTCAAAACAAATTTGATAGATTTCGAGGAAGTCAATGGCGTTTAGTTATTGCTTATAGTGGTTTTGAAATTACTGTTAAGGCTTTATTGTTATTGAAGGAAAAACCTTTAACCCCTGAATTAATTGCAACTTTCCTGAAAAATATAAATTTACCAAAGTATCAGGAATTATCCTATCCTAATCCTAGAAAAAATGATAATTTTAAAAAATGGTTAAATAAAGAAAATGGAAGTATTGCTGAGTTTTTAGGTGTTAGAGGAGCAGACAAAAAAAGTATTAATAGTTGGATTTTTGAGCAAAATACAGTAGAAACTTGGCTAAAAAGCTTTCAACTAGCAAAAGCTCTGAGAAATGCTTCAGCACATGGATATTTATTGCCTAAAAAAGTTAAAGACTGGGATTTAGAATCAGGATTCTCCAAGTTAGCAGATGATTTAGGCATTATAATTGCTTATGCTTTACAACAACTAATCAAATCTCAATAATGCCTTATCTCTGACTCCTTATGTTATAATAATTATTGGTAGCCTAAGTTCATAGCTTAACCCTAGCTTGACCCTAGCTTAACCCATCTAGAGTCCAAGATAGCATTCATCTAGTCCAAGATAGCATTTGGGGGCGAGGGAGCAGCAACAAAGCTTGATAATATTGAGTTTTGTTAGTCTTATTAGACTTGTGACGGTTATTAGTATCTACATTGACGTAACTATTATTTGGCGTTAATGTATGGATAAGAAAGTTCCTAGTCTGTGTTTGTTTGGACGACCAACTAGGAACCTTCCCATTGATAGGGCAATTGAGCAACTTACATAAAAAATTTTTCAAAAGCTATTGACAAATAAAAAAGCTGATGTCATGATGGAGAACGAGAATAGCATAAGTTTATTCCATGCTTGGCCAGCAGAAAAAAATTTACCTAATATGCGTATAAGGTAATTTTGGGAGTTCTTATGCTACATTCGCTTTTCTAGGCATGGAAGGTATCTTTAGATCAGGTTTTTTAGAGCCATAGCTACTTCACTATTAACAAGACTTGTCAGATATGCGTTGGGAACTCAACTTTAAATAGGATAATCACCATAATTTGTTGAAATATTCAGCAATCCATACCTTAATCAAAGCTTGACGCTCAATTCCTAGCTTCTTCGCTTCATTATCCAATTTACCAATCATCCATTGAGGAAAATCAATATTAATCGTTTTTGTTTCTAATCCCGGCCTTCTAGCGCTTGATAAATAAAAGTATTCGAGAACATCCTCATTATTATCAAACTTTTTATCTAATTCTTCAGCCTTTATAAAGATTTACCTCATTTTTACGAGAACGAAACACTGGTATTATTCTAATCGCTTGAACCAACAATCATTAATCAAAAGACTTTATAAAAAACTTCAGTAACTTTCCCGTCTAAGCTCCCTTATCCGTCACCATAGAAAAAGGAAAGCCGTACCTTATAACGAAGCAAAATGTTACAACACGATGTCATTATTATCGGTGGTGGACTCGCAGGATGTCGCGCTGCCTTAGAAATTAAACGCCTTCAACCTAACACTGATGTAGCTGTAATTGCCAAAACTCACCCTATTCGTTCCCATTCCGTCGCTGCACAGGGAGGAATCGCTGCTTCTCTCAAAAATGTTGACCCAGAAGACACATGGGAAGCCCATGCCTTTGATACCGTTAAAGGCTCAGATTATTTAGCCGATCAAGATGCTGTGGCAATTCTAACCCAAGAAGCGCCTGATGTCATTATTGACCTAGAACATCTTGGGGTCTTATTCTCCCGTTTAGAAGATGGAAAGATTGCACAACGGGCATTTGGCGGACATTCTCACAAACGCACCTGTTATGCTGCTGATAAGACGGGACACGCTATCTTACACGAATTAGTCAATAATTTACGCCACAATGGAGTACATATTTACGATGAATGGTATGTCATGCAGCTTATCCTTGAAGAAGGGGAAGCCAAAGGCGTAGTCATGTACCATATTGATGATGGTCATCTTGAGATTGTACAAGCCAAAGTAACCATGTTTGCCACAGGTGGTTATGGACGGGTATTCAATACCACCTCTAATGATTTTGCCTCAACTGGGGACGGGTTAGCCATGTCTGCAATGGCGGGTATTCCCCTAGAAGATATGGAGTTTGTACAGTTTCATCCAACAGGATTGTATCCAGTTGGGGTATTAATTTCTGAAGCAGTAAGAGGAGAGGGTGCATACTTACGAAATAGTGAGGGGGAACGGTTTATGGAGCGCTATGCCCCGAAACAGATGGAATTAGCACCCCGTGATATTACTTCTCGTGCCATTACCCTTGAAATTCGGGCAGGACGAGGAATTAACCCCGATGGAAGCGCTGGGGGCAATTTTGTTCATTTAGACTTAACCCATCTGGGAAAAGAGAAGATAATGAGCCGTGTTCCATTTTGTTGGGAGGAAGCCCACCGTTTAGTGGGGGTAGATGCTGTTATCGAACCGATGCCCGTCCGTCCGACTGCTCACTACTGTATGGGGGGAATTCCCGTCGATACAGATGGCCGAGTGCGTCGTAGTGGAGAACAACTGACAGAAGGGTTTTTCGCTGCGGGGGAATGTGCTTGTGTATCGGTACATGGGGCGAATCGCTTAGGGAGTAATTCCTTATTAGAGTGTGTGGTTTATGGTCGTCGCACAGGGGCTAAAATTGCTGAATATGTGCAGAATCGCAAGTTTCCTGATGTGGATGAACAAAAGTATTTAGGAATTGCGAAAACTCGCATTGAAAGCCTTTTAGATCAAAAAGGTGACATCCGCCTTAATGAGTTGCGTCAACAATTCCAAGATTGTATGAGTGATCATTGTGGGGTATTTCGCACCGAAGAAATCATGCAAGAGGGAATTAATCAGATTCAGCAATTGAAGGAAACATACTCACAAGTTTATCTAGATGATAAGTCAACCCGTTGGAATCAAGAGTTAATTGAAGCGATGGAATTGCAGAGCATTTTAGTGGTAGGGGAAATGATTTTAACCTCTGCTATTAACCGTCAAGAAAGTCGTGGCGCACATTCACGGGAAGATTATACCAGTCGAGATGATGGCAAGTTTTTACAGCATACTTTAGCTTATTATTCATCGGCAGGAATTGATATTCAATATATGCCTGTTGTGGTGAATATGTTTGAACCGAAAGAGCGAAAATATTAAGTTTATGAGGTGGGTTTTATGCCCACCTTTTTATTGATTAAAGGTCAATCAGTAATTAAATGTGACAAACAAAATTTATTGTATAATCTCAATAAAATTTAAGACTAAAAAATTATGCTAAAAGACTCTAAATCAACTCATTATCAAACCATAAAACAAGACCAATTATCTATAAAAATCTACGATTCAGAGATAGAATTAGCCCAAGATGCTGCTTATTTAGCAAGAGATTACCTAAACTCAGTCATTAGCTCAGAAGGTGAAGCTAATGTTATTCTAGCAACGGGTTACTCACAAATAAAATTTCTTGATGCTTTGACAACGATTGATAACCTAAACTGGTCTAAAATCACCTTATTTCATTTAGATGAATATTTAGGAATTGAAGCCAATCATCCTGCGAGTTTTCGTTATTATTTAAGAGAAAGAGTTGAAAAAAAGGTTAAGCCACAGCAGTTTTATTATATTCAAGGCGATACTTCTTTACCGCTTAATGAATGCGATCGCTATACTCAATTATTAAAATCTCATCCCATTGCATTATGTTGTCTAGGAATAGGAAACAATGGTCATCTTGCATTTAATGATCCATCTGTGGCAGATTTTGAAGATCCTTATAGGGTAAAGTTAGTTAAATTAGAGTTAGAAAATAGACAACAACAAGTCAACAGAGGAGACTTTTCAAAAATAGAAGATGTTCCTCAATATGCTTTTACTTTAACCATTCCTATGATTACTTCAGCTAGAAAGATATTCTGTTTAACACCCCAAAAACAAAAAGCAAAAATTATTCAGACAATGCTTCAAGAACCGATAAATCATCAATGTCCTGCATCTATTCTGCGAAAAGTTCCTAATTCGCATTTATTTTTAGACAGAGACTCTGCTAGTTTATTGACTTAAAACGTCAGACCTTATTCTAAGAATATCATGAATACTTATACTAAAATCTATAAAATAGTTTGTCAAATTCCCTCTGGACAAGTCGCCACCTATGGACAAATTGCTATCCTTGCTCAAATGCACAATAAAGCTCGATTAGTCGGTTATGCTTTATATCGAGTAGATAGACAATCATCCGATATTCCTTGGCATCGAGTGGTTAATAGTAAAGGAGAAATTTCTTATTCTTCTTTAAGAAATGGCTCAGATTACTTACAGCGATTACTTCTTGAACAAGAAAATATTATTTTTGACCATAAAGGGAAAATCAATCTACATAAATATCAATGGAAAACAGGCATTAATGACCAAAAAAAATAAAGTTAGACCACTAAGAAATTATTCATTCAGCTATCATCTTAGCTAATTTTTAGTGCTAGTGATTTAATATCTTCTTTCATGATGAGTTTTCCTAAGATATTGTAGTTTATGGAGATAGTGCTTGATTTAATCATATTTGCTTTACAAGCCTAATCATTTTATAATAGCTTTTGTCGGTGATATTTTAGGGAAAATCTGCATTTTTTTACTCATCCTATTAAATTACCCTATCTCCTCCAATAAATTAGACACTTTAATACGATTTAATTATGCAACCTGTTGACTATACAACCCTTGTCGCCATTTGTACTGAATTACAAAATGATTGGCTTCCTGCGAAAGTCGAACAAATTTATCAATGCGATCGCTATACCCTTTCTATCTCTTTAAGAACGATAAAAAAACGAGGCTGGCTAACTATATCTTGGCATACCCAAGCAGCAAGGATTCATATTGGTAATTCTCCCCCAAAAGTCCCTGATACTTTTACATTTAGTGATCAACTGCGTCATCAACTTAAAGGATACGCTTTAACTGAGATCAAATTTATTGCCCCTTGGGAAAGAGCAATTGATCTACAATTTGCCAATCGTCCTAATGATCCCCCAATTTGGCATCTTTATGTAGAAATTATGGGGAAATATAGCAATGTCATCCTTACAGACACAGAGAATCAAATTATCACTGTTGCACATCAAGTTAATGAAAATCAATCACGGGTAAGAACATTACAAACCGGCCAACCTTACGAACATCCTCCCCAATTAGGGCGTACTTTACCCCATTTAAACGAATCCCAAGAACGCTGGCAAGAACGCATTGCACTAATTCCAGATAGCATTCAGCGACAGATATTACAATGTTATGGGGGATTAAGTCCGATGGTAGCGAAATCTCTCTTAAACGCTGCTAAAATTGATCCCCAACAAACCACCGATAAGTTAAGAAATGATGACTGGGAACGATTGTTTACTTATTGGCAAAAATGGTTGAATTGTCTAGAAAATAAAGATTTTAAAGCAGGATACACCGAAAATGGCTATTC
>JBFRWQ010000211.1:0-8274 GCA_051439665.1 Microcystaceae cyanobacterium
GCAAAACAGATCGCTTTTTACCTTGGATTTGGTTTTGGAGCGTCAACTGGCACAAAATTAATTTCCACCCTATACCCAACAGCTTCGGCATATTCTTCAATGGTTGAGAGCTTGGGAGAAAAAGACGAATTGACATTCTCTAAACGGGAAATATTACTCTTTTGTGTGTTGAGAATTTCTGCTAACTCTTCTTGAGTTAAACCGGCTTCTTTTCTTATGTTAATCAGTTTCTTTCTAAGATCATAAGCTACCGCAAGAGCTTCATACTCTCTTTTTGCTACACTATTGGTTAGAGCTTTTTCTTTGAATTTTGTAAATGTTGGGCGGGTCATTTTTTTACCTCCTTCATGCGTTTTTTTGCCAGTTCTAATTCTTTCTTGGGTGTTTTTTGTGACTTTTTAATGAAGGAGTGGAGAATAATAATTTCTCCTCCTTTGAGCGTACAGTAAAAAGATCGACCAATACCTTCTTTTCCTTTCGCCCTTATTTCAAAAAGTCCACCACCCATTGAAGCTGTGTAAGGTTTACCCAGCGTTGGACCAAACTATTCAATCATTTCAGCGATATGAAGAAAATTAGCGAGGATACCTGGTGGAAAGTTCATTGTCTCTTGTTCTACTTTCTCGTTGTAGAAAGTAATTTGCCATTTCATATTTACAGGTTATCATATTTGATAACTTTTGCAGAATCTTCTAAGCGCGATCGCCCTGATTAAATACCGTTCTTCATGGTTCTCACCCACATTCCGCATATTATTTACAGCTTCTTGAGTATTTACATTAAATGTCTTGGTCTTTTTCTAGACTACATTAATTTTCTACCAAAATCTGTATCTTAATCATGTATTTTTTGTGATGATATTTACAACGTGCGGAATGTGGGATAATTTCTTAGGAGTAATTTCAGTAACCAGTTATACCAAATCCAGTTTATATAGGTTGATATACCCCAGTTATCAGTTATCAGATTTGCTGATTTCAGGTTTCAATTATTTCCCCTCTTCCCACACTCCCCACTCTCCCCACACTTCCCACACTCTACTAAACTTAAATTAATCCTTTGGCCTGTAAAAAATCTTGAACCACTGCTTGTACCGTTTGAGATTGATTATCCACCTGATAGTTTAATTGCTGCATTTCCTCAGCCGAAATTTGTCCCACTAATTGATTAATCACTGGGGATAATTGGGGATACCGACTTAAGATATCTTGATTAAAAATAGGTACAGCTTCGTAGGGGGGGAAATATTGTTTATCATCCTTAAGAATAGTCAACTTTAAACCAGGAATTAGACCATCTGTCGAATTTCCTGCTACTAAATCCACTTGGTCAGAAGCTAAAGCTTTATACATTAAGCCAATTTCCATCGTCTGGGGAAACGTAGCAAATTCTAAATTATAAGTGGCTGCTAACCCTAGATAACCATCTTCTCGTTCGATAAATTCATGACCAAATCCCGCAATCCATTGGGGGGTATATTTAGCAGCTTCCGACAAAGTTTTTAACTGATATTTGTCTGCATCTGCTTGACGAATCACAATAGCAAATGTATTCTCAAATCCCAAAGATGGAAAGACTTGTAAATTCAATTGATCTTGATAATTTGCTTGCACAATATCATACACTTTTTGAGGATTATTAATTGGGTCTTGCTTTAAAATTGCCGTTAGTGCAGTTCCCGTATATTCTACATAACCAGCAATTTGACCTGCTTTGACTGCTTCATGACAAATAAATGTTCCACCTAAATTAAATTTTCTTTCAACTGCTAACTCGGTATTTTCCTCAATCACCTGTGAGATAATTTCACCTAAAATAACCTGTTCTGTAAAATTTTTTGAGCCAATTGTTATCATTAATTGAGGTGATTTGAATAGAGTTTGATGTAAAATACCCAAAATACTGAAAATAATTAATCCACTCATCACTAATACCATAAAAGTCTTTCTACGAGACGAATTATATCCCATGATAGACTGTCTTTTAGATTGTCTTTCTAACTCACCAATTCCCCAATCTGCAACCAAAGCAATAATAGCTGCAGGAACAGCACCTGCTAAAATAAGCTGATTATTAACTGTGGCAATTCCTTGAAAGATAAAAACCCCTAATCCTCCTCCCCCAATCGCTGCAGCAATGGTAGCAATTCCCACACAGATCACTGTTGCTGTGCGAATTCCTGCTAAGATCACTTCCAAGGCTAAAGGCAACTCAATATTTGTTAAGATCTGTCTAGGAGTTAATCCTAATGATAAGCCCGCTTCAATCAACCCCTTGTCAACCTGTTTAATTCCCGTATAAGTGTTACGAATAATCGGCAATAAACCATATAAAGTTAAGGCAACAATAGCAGGAATTTTGCCAATTCCACCAATTAACGGAACAGTAATTAAAAAGCCAAAGATTGCTAAACTAGGAATGGTTTGGATTCCATTGGCTAACCCAATAATAAATCTAGCTAACTGAGGTTTTCGAGTAATTAAAATTCCCGTAGGAATGGCCACTGAGATAGCAATTCCCATAGCAATAAAAACCAGAAAAATATGTTCTCCCGTTCTTAATAAAATTTCTGACCCATAGCGACTAAAAAAACTCATTTTTTCTGAATTAAATAACCACAGTTATGTTCACCATCATTAATCCAATGAGTTCGCTCAATTGTACAATCAGGTAGAATATCTGAAAACATCTCCAGTTCATGACCACACACCGTCGGAAACGATTCAGCCACATCAGAAATTGCACAATGATGTTCTGCTAAGACATAGCCCTCTTTTTCTTGCTCAACAGGGTATAACTCAGCCATATACCCTTCTGCTTTTCTTAACTCAACTAATTTATTGACTCTATTTTTTAACGAACCTTTCCCTAACTGATGACGGTATTCCTCCGCTTTTCGTTGCCATTGCTTTTTAAAAACTTCCTTAACTTGCTTTTCTCCCACTGTCTCTACTAATGTCCCTAAAAAAGAAACAGCAAAATTACTGTACCCTTGGGGAAACTGTTCTTTCCCTTGTTTACTTAAATAGTAAGTATATTGGGGTCTTCCAATCTCTTGTTTCAGGGGTTGATGCTCAATTAACCCTTCTGTTTCCAAATCTTTCAGATGACGACGAATAGCCTGGGGACTGATGGTAAGTACCTCTGCTAGGATTTGAGCAGTGGCCTGTCCTTGTTTAAGTAAGTATTGCAAAATATCGGTTTTGGTAGAAGAGGGATGGGTTAGATTCATGGCTCTCCAATGGGTAAATTGTGCTTTGATGAAATTAATGGATGTAATCTAGATATTTTTATTTTTTTAGCAAGATTAGGTTTATTTTTATGAACCGTAAAACATATTCTCAAACCAAGCAGCTTGACTAAAATGGTACATATATAGCACTCTGATTTTCTTGGTCATCATAGATAATAATTTTGTTCTATAAATTTTGTAACAGATTAAAACCTACAATAGCAGAATAAGACTTTAACAACAATCTTGTTGTCAATCTATTGTAAGGTATTTTCGGCTCTTCTGATCTAATGGTGTAGAGTGTATAAAATAGCACACTTAGCCTATGATGGGTTACGGCATAAATCAAATGAGGTAATAGATTGTAAATTAATTCTATGATTTGATGGGCGAAGCCCATCCTACAACCATGCACCAAATTAGCTCTGTTAATCCACTACGATCTATAAGTTTTACTGATCACCATAAAGTCAGGAAAGCCACTTTATTTATCTTTTAATTTAAGCATCTTGCCATTATTAATCAATCTAAATCTTTGATTGCGCCAAATAACTATATTACTCAATAGTCCATAGCACCAGAGAAAAATTCCCCACAGATCTCTTAAAGGAACTAACCAAAACCACTTCTTCACAGCCGCCTCTTGAAAATAATGAATTCCCACTAACCAAGCTAAAAATAGGCGTAAGATTAATAAAGTTACCAAAATTAACCAACTATAGAAAGTTCCTTCCGTTATGATCACCAAGAAGATCCCAAAAACCAAACCATAGGTAATTCCTAATCCCCAATAACTCCAAAACCTTTCTACCCGAATACAGCGTAACCAACGACTTTGACGCTGTAGTAACTCAGACCAGCTTTTGGTGTCTAAATAATGTTCTACAATCTGGGAAGAAAGAACAATTGGATAACCCGCTTGATAGGCTAAATTAACTAATTTATAGTCATCTGCGAGGCAATTAGCAACAGCTTTTAATCCCCCAATCTTTTCTAAAATAGATTGACGGATCACAATAGTTGAACCAAATCCATATTGAATTCCCTCTACCAATCTAGCAACTAAAACACTCGGATGAAAATGTGTTGCAATGCCTAAAGCTTCAAAAGCAGAAATAAAATTATCTGTTTTACATCGATATAAACAAGTTATAATAGCATTTCTATTTTGTTTCAAAGGTTGAATAATTTTTTGTAAATAATCGGTATTAAGTTTAATATCTCCATCAATGAAAGCTAAAATATCATATTTGGCATAGGCAAGACCATTAGCCAAATTACTGATTTTTAAATTTTCTCCGATTAAGCGATCGCTTACAACCATCATCAGATCAAGGGTAGGAAAGTCATGTTGTAACTGTTTCACAACAGCGATCGCTGGATCATCAGGGTGTTGGATAGTAAAGATAATTTGATAAGTCGGATAATTTTGTTGACAACAAGTGACTAAGGTTTCGTATATCCCCTCATAACAGCCACATAATGGTCTTAAAAGTGTGATCGGTGGTGTAAACGTTAGATCAACTGCCTTGGATTCGTTAAAAAAGCTTGATGAGGCATAAATAGCATATAAATAATAACCAACAGACGCTAAAGACAGTAAGAGTGCTAAATCACCTAAAATTTTGCCGATCATTTTTTATCTAACCTACAGTTCTCCCCATTTTTGCTGCTTTAAAATACACACTCAAGGTGAAATACTGAACTACCCAATACACAATTTACTGAATATTATGGTACTTTTCAGAAATTTGTGAACAAGGCATTGAGGTGTATATAGACAAGGGATTTAAAAGAGTCGATTGTCTCTTTCAAATCCCAACTAAATCACAGTTAAATTTAGGACACATTATACCATGTCTAATGATCTAATCACTGGTAATGCTTTCAATAACTACCTACGAGGTTATAGTGGCAATGACACCATCTATGGCTATGGTGGCGATGATACCCTAGTGGGAGATAACGGTAATGATCGCCTTTATGGTGGTTATGGCAATGACTATATTGATGGTGGTTATGGCTTCGATACCATTAATGGGGGAGCGGGTGTGGATACCACTTCTTACAGTTTCTACTCTGGACCAATTAACGCTAATTTATCCACTGGTGTTGTCTCCTTCCCTGGTAATTCTAGTTTAACTGATTACCTAGTCAGTATCGAGAATTTAGTAGGAACAACGGGCAATGATACCATTATTGGCAGTAGCAGCAACAACGTCTTAACGGCTGGCAATGGCAATGATTATGTGAGCGCTGGCAATGGTAACGATACCATTTATGGTGGCAATGGTAACGACTATTTGAGTGGCGGTTCAGGCAATGATCGAGTCTATGCTGGTTCTGGTAATGATACCGTTTATGGAAGCTCTGGTAACGATAGTCTCTATGGTCAGCATGGCAATGATCGCCTCTATGGTGGTTCTGGCAACGACTATATTGATGGTGGTTATGGCTTCGATACCATTAATGGGGGAGCAGGTGTGGATACCACTTCTTACAGCTTCTACTCTGGACCAATTAACGCTAATTTATCCACTGGTGTTGTCTCCTTCCCTGGTAATTCTAGTTTAACTGATTCCCTAGTCAGTATCGAGAATTTAGTAGGAACGACCGGCAATGATACGATTGTTGGTAATAGCAGCAACAACGTCTTAACGGCAGGTAATGGCAATGATCGTCTCAATGGTCAAAATGGGAATGATCGTCTCAATGGTCAGAATGGCAATGATACCGTCTATGGAGGCTCTGGCAATGATACCATCTATGGTGGTTCTGGCAATGACTATGTGAGTGCAGGTTCTGGTAATGACACCATTTATGGAGGCTCTGGCAATGATACCATCTATGGCGGCTCTGGCAATGATTATGTCAGTGCTAGTTCTGGCAGTGACACCATTTATGGAGGCTCTGGCAATGATACGCTGATCGGTGGTACAGGAAATGATTATCTCGTCGGCGGTAGTTATTCCTATAATACTAACGAACGGGACACTCTCACTAGCAGTAGCACCAGTGACAGCGATCGCTTTGTTCTCGGTTCTTCATGGGATTCTTACTATCGCAATACTTCTAGTGGCAATGCTTATGCTCGGATTACCGACTTTGATGAATATAACTATTCAGGCGATGTTTCTGATAAGTTAGTACTCTATGGAAGTGCTAGTAATTACTCTGTTTCTACCTTTGGTGGTAACTCCTATCTCTATTACAAGCCAACCGCTTTCTCCTATGACTTAATCGCCGTTGTTGATACGGTAAGCAGCACAGCGATCAATCTTAACGAAGATGCCATCTTTGTTTAAAAACTAATCCATCTTTCATCCTTTTCTGTCAAGACGGGGATGAAAGATGATAGAAAAAGGGGAAGAGGGGAAAGAGAGAGGGGATAGGAGGAAGAGAAGGTAGGTATCCACACTCCCCATACCTTCCTCTTCAGATTTAGATGTGTGGAATATCGGTTAAAATACACAATCAAGGTGGGATATGGAACTCACGAATACACAATCTTCTTCTAATAGTTGATGAAAATATAGGGTTTCTATATCCCAGTGTTCAATACTGTTCTGTTTGTTAGTTATCTGTTGAGACAGAAAGGAGGAAGAGAGAGGAGATATTCATTCTCCCCACACTCCCCACACTCCCCACACTCCCCACACTTCCTGCGTTTACATAAACTGGGGTCTGTGGCGAATCAGATTAAGAAATTCCTCACGAGTTTTTTGATCCTCTTGAAAAATGCCACTCATTGAGCTAGTCACTGTCCATGATCCAGGTTTTTCCACGCCTCGCATCACCATACACATATGACTTGCTTCCATTACCACAGCAACCCCTTGAGGATCAAGAATCTCTTGTATGGCTTCAGAAATTTGCCGAGTTAGCCGTTCTTGCACTTGCAGACGACGGGCATACATATCGACAATTCTCGCTAATTTGCTCAATCCCACCACTTTTTGATTAGGAATATAAGCAACATGAGCTTGCCCCATAAACGGCAACATGTGATGCTCGCAAAGGCTAAAAAAGGTAATGTCTCGCACTAACACCATTTCGCTGTGGCCTTCATCAAAAATTGCCCCATTAACTAACTCTTCTAAGGATTGAGAATAGCCTTGGGTCAAGAATTGCATGGCTTCAGCCATCCGTTTCGGCGTTTTGAGAAGTCCTTCTCGCTCTGGATCTTCCCCTACTGCTTGAAGCATGGTTCGTACCGCCGCCATCATCCGTTCCTTGCTTTCTTCAGAGGTAGTCTGAATTTGTGCTTGTTGGCCACTGTGGGTATTGCGATCAGGACGAGACGTTACCCGTTCATTGATATTAGGACTCAAAAGAGACGAGCCATTGGATGAATTGGAGCGACTAGAACCGTTAGCAGAAATTGTTGACATAAGATTAAAATAATTACTTGAATTTGCGTTACAAAGTTCCCACACTGGGGGTAATCGTCATTTCTTCAATGACGGCTCCTTCAGGAAGAAGAATAGCTTGCAGAATCCCATTCGCTACTAAATCAGGGGTGAGCATGGCGCTTCGCTCAAAATCGGCTTGAATGGTTTGGCTATCCCAAATGGGGGTGTTAACAGCGCCAGGGGTAATAATGGTGACACGAATGCCATTTGCTCGCTCTTCTGCTGCCAAAATTTTCGAGAAAGCAACTAAACCCACTTTACTGACGCTATAGGCTCCCCATTCAGGAAAGGCATTCTGGGCGGCAATAGAGGAAACATTGACAATCACTCCTCGTCCTCTTTGTCGCATGGTGGGTAGAATTCCTTGAACACACTGAAAAAGACTGGTTAGGTTTAGATCCATTACCTGCTGCCAGTCTGACAGTGAAGTGTCCTTCAAAAGATTGGTGTAGCCGATTCCTGCATTGTTAACTAGGATCTCAATTTCCCCAAAGTCTTGTATGATTCCTTCAATATGAGGAATAATAGCCCCTAATTGGCTTAAGTCTAGGGGGTACGCCCTTGCTTTTACACCAATCGCTTGAGCAGCGCTAACCACTGCGTCTAACCGCTTTTGGGAACGACCGATTA